>NZ_JBIUVW010000001.1:0-278927 GCF_044743155.1 Pseudomonas sp. NPDC087697
GGTCCCTCCCTCGATGATCAGTCGAGAACTATCGCTCCTGACGGAGCGATAGTCGAGATACAAGGAGCTGCCGAAGGCTGCGATCTTTTGATCTTGCTCTTCGGCATTCTTCAGCACCGTCAAAAGATCGCAGCCTCCGGCAGCTCCTACGCGGGCGGTGTTTGTAAAAAGCTGGCGGCGATCGCTTCGCGCACTTTCAGCAACAGCGGATCAAGTTGACTGTTGGTACGCCAGCCCAACTCGATCGGGTAGCGCGGCAACGCCAGCGGGCAGGGCAGCACTGTCAGCCCGCTGAGTGCGGCGATGCTTTGCGCCGCATGGGCGGGGATGGTCGCCACGGCCTGGCTGCCCTTGAGCAAGAACGGCAGCGCCGCAAAATGGCTGGTCGATGCGCAGACCCGCCGACTCAACCCCAGGCTCGCCAAACCCTCATCGGTAATGCCGATAAACCCTCCAGACGACACCAGAATGTGCTCACGAGCGACAAACTCGTCGAGGCCTATTGCCTGTTGTCCGTCAGCCAGGCTGTCGGGGTCGACGAGGCACTGATAGCCGCCTTCACCCAGCACCTGACGGCTGAGCAAGCGCTCGGCAAAACCACCGGCGGTGATCGCCAGGTCAACGCTGCGCTCCATCAAGGCCTGAGCCACGATCTGGCTGTGGGTCTGACGAAAGATCAGTCGCAGTTTGGGCGCGCGTTGGGCGATTTCCTCGATCAACTGCCGGCCGTAGGCGATCTCGAAATCATCCGATAAACCCACAATCACTGAACGACCTTCGTACTGGTTGGCCGCAGGGTCGATCATCGCCAGGCTTTGTCGGCATTTGTTCAGCGCATCGCTGATCACCGGTTTCAACTGATTGGCGCGCAACGTCGGCGCCAATCCACGGCCGGTGCGCACGAACAGTTGATCGGCATACACATCGCGCAGCCGGCGCAATGCCGCACTCACCGCGGACTGCGTGACGCCCAAACGCAGGGCGGCGCGGCTGGCGCTGGACTCGTCGTGCAGGGCTTCGAAGACTTTCAGCAAGTTGAGGTCAATGTCGGCGATATTCATTCGGCTCATATCTTTCAGCAGTGAGCGGGGCTTTATTCATGATCGGTGGTGGCCGGAGAATGAGCAATACCTCAATACTCAGGGAGTTACCGCAATGCCCAAGTCCATCGTTGCTGCGTTGCAAATCGGTTCGTTGCCAGGCGGCAAGGGCGAGACCCTGGAACAGATTCTTTCTTATGAACAGGCGATCATCGAGTCCGGCGCGGGGCTGGTGGTCATGCCCGAGGCTCTGCTCGGCGGATACCCCAAGGGCGAAGGCTTCGGTACGCAGTTGGGTTACCGATTGCCGGAAGGTCGTGATGCGTTTGCGCGCTATTTCGCCAATGCCATTGACGTGCCGGGCGTCGAAACCGAAGCCTTGGCCGGGTTGTCTGCGCGTACCGGTGCGAGCCTGGTGCTGGGCGTGATCGAGCGTTCAGGCAGCACCTTGTACTGCACCGCGTTGTACTTCGAGCCACACACCGGGTTGGTGGCCAAGCACCGCAAACTGATGCCCACCGGCACCGAGCGGTTGATCTGGGGCAAGGGCGACGGCTCGACACTGCCCGTGATCGACAGCCAGGTCGGGCGCATTGGCGCCGCCGTGTGCTGGGAAAACATGATGCCGCTGTTGCGCATGGCGATGTACGCCAAGGGCGTGGAAGTCTGGTGCGCACCAACGGTTGATGAGCGCGAAATGTGGCAGGTCAGCATGCGCCACATCGCCCATGAAGGACGTTGCTTCGTGGTCAGCGCCTGCCAGGTCCAACAGTCACCGCAAGCCTTGGGTCTGGAGGTTGCCAACTGGCCGGCCGAGCGCCCGTTGATTGCCGGTGGCAGTGTGATCATCGGCCCAATGGGCGACATGCTGGCCGGGCCGTTGTTGGGCGGTGCAGGTTTGCTCACGGCCGAGATCGACACCGATGAACTGGTGCGTGCGCGCTACGACTACGACGTGGTCGGGCACTACGCGCGCCCGGATGTGTTCGAACTGACCGTGGATGAACGGGCCAAACCCGGCGTGCGGTTTATCTGAGGCGCAGTCACTCTTCGCGGGTGATTCACCAGGTGCCAGCGGTCGAACCCGGCAGGTTGAGTGTGCCTTTATCGACAAAGCGCATGGTGCCTGACAGGCCGTTAGACAGCTTGCCGCGTAACACATAAGGCAGGTTGTCGAGGGATTGTGTCTGGCTCAGGCCGAGGGTTTGGCGCAGTACGGAAAACGCCGAAATGCTCACTGGCACGCTGATGATCGCTTCGGAGAAACGCGGGATCGAACCCTGTTGATTGCTTACGCCAGTGGCCAGGGAGCGGCCATTGACCTCCAGGTCCAGGGCCACGCCGTTGTAGTCGATGGGCGTTTCATTGGGGTTTTGCAGGCGCAGTTTCACCGCGAAACGCACCTCCAGGTCCTGGCTTTGCAGCGGTTCGATGCCGACCACATTGACGTTCAGCGGGTCACGATTGGGGAACAGGGCGCAGGCGCTCAGGCTGAGCAAGAGCAGGGAAAGGCTTAAAGCGAGGAATCTGCGCATGAACGAGCTCTCGAAAAAAATAAGGGTCGAACCGCTGGCGGCTCGACCCTCGAGCAGTGTTAGCGGTTCACCTGTGCGACCACGGCGGGCTTGAGTGGTTCGCCGTGAAGTGTGACATCCGGGTTCTCCATGACCGTGAGGATCGAAGCTTCCGGATCGAAATCGTCTTCTTCCAGCTCAATGAATTCTTCGGGCAGAAAGATATTCAGCACGATAGCGCACAACGCACCAACGGTGATCGGCGACTCGAAGATGTTGTGCAGCGCCTTGGGCAATTCGCGCAGCACTTCCGGTACGGCGGCAACGCCCAGGCCCATGCCCAGAGAAATGGCGACGATCAGCATGTTGCGACGGTGCAGGCCGGCCTCGGCGAGGATCTTGATCCCGGCCACCGCCACGGTGCCGAACATCACCAGCTCGGCACCACCCAGCACCGGTTTCGGCATCAGTTGCAGCACGGCGCCAATCATCGGGAACAGCCCCAGCAACACCAGCAGCCCGGCGATAAAGAACGCGACATAGCGGCTGGCCACGCCAGTGAGCTGGATCACCCCGTTGTTCTGCGCGAAGGTCACCATTGGCATGCTGTTGAAGACCGCCGCCATCGCCGAATTCAGGCCGTCAGCGAGCAAGCCGGACTTGATCCGCCGAATGTAAATCGGGCCTTTGACCGGTTGCTGGGAAATCATCGAGTTAGCGGTCAAGTCGCCGGCAGCTTCAAGCGGCGAAACCAGGAAAATCACCGCGACCGGAACGAACGCCACCCAGTCGAAGTTGAAGCCGTACTTGAACGGCACCGGGACGCTCATCAGCGGTACGGCGGTCATGTTGGCGAAATCGACGTCGCCCATCAGCCACGCGACGACGTAACCGAGGGTCAGGCCGATGACGATGGCACCGAGGCGCAAGAAGGGAACATCCACCCGGTTGAGTACCACGATGGTGCCCAGCACCAGTGCTGCCAGGGCCAGATGACTCGCCGCGCCCAGATCCGATGCGCCAAAACCGCCAGCGATGTCGGTCATGGCGACCTTGACCAGCGACAAACCCATCAGGGTGATGATAGTGCCGGTCACCACCGGGGTGATCAGCATCCGCAGCTTGCCAATGAACTGGCTCAGCACCACTTCGATGAACGCGGCAAAGAAGCACACACCAAAAATCGTCGAGAGGATTTCGTCGGTGCCGCCGCCACGCGCCTTGACCATGAACCCGGCGCTGAGAATCACGCTGATAAACGAGAAACTGGTGCCTTGCAGGCACAGCAAACCGGAGCCAATCGGACCAAAGCGTCGCGCCTGAACGAAGGTGCCCAGGCCGGAAACGAACAGCGCCATGCTGATCAGGTAGGGGATTTCGCTTTGCAGGCCCAGGGCGCTGCCCATGATCAGGGTCGGTGTGATGATTCCGACGAAGCTCGCCAGCACGTGTTGCAGCGCGGCGAAGACCGTTGCGGTGAAGTGCGGGCGGTCGTAGAGACCGTAAATCAGATCGGAACGCAGTGCAGTTTTCGAGTGGTCAGATGAGGTCACGAGGAGGGTGCCAATAAGGCCAGGTCAGAAAATGGAGGCGCAGGATGCCAGTCACAGGCATTGAGGGCAACGCGAGGAAACGACAAACCCGCCAGCCTTGTGAAAAGGTGGCGGGTTTTGTGTTGTTCGGGCAGGGAAATATGCGGTGTTGATCCGGGCCTCATCGCGGGCAAGCCTTGCTCCTACGGATTGTGGGTGATCGCACCCTTATGGTACGACTCAACCCTGTAGGAGCAAGGCTTGCCCGCGATGAACGATAACGCAACCTACCTGACGAAACCCAAGGCTTGGTTGGCTACTCGGGCTACTCGGGCGACTCCGGTGGGTCGAGGTGGTCCAGTGCGCGATTCACCGCCAATTCGGCCAGCGAGATCATCTGCTGAATCGCCAGCGCGGTATTGCGCTTGGGGCCTTCAAGCTCAAATGCCAGATCGCTGGCCATGACATTGGCCGAGGCGAGGGTTTCGCAGGCGTGGGCCAGCAGGGTTTCGCTGTCGACGTCGGGGGCGATGACGAAAATGCAGCCGGGGCGTCGGTCGGCTAACAATGCCTTGGTCTCTGGCAACACCAGGTAATGATCGAGCGCACGGTGTGCGGCGGCGTGGAGTTCTTTTGAGTCGAGGGAGGCATAGGGGGAAACCGGATCGGTTTCGGGAGGGTTGGGTATTGGTTTGATCATGGCGAATCTCCTGGTGATTGGAGTCGCAACCTATTGCTACCAAACTATAGGGTGGCGACTGAACGCAGGTTGGTAGACCGGACACCAAGGAAACCGGCGCACCCGAAGGCGCCCTGCGCACAGTCGCCATAACAAACAGCAGGCAAAAAGAAAGTGCCCACGGAGTGGAAATGTCGACGCTGTGCGCCTTGATGAACTCGAGCTACCAAACCCGATCGCTGATAATCAGCGACACGGAAACGATAGAGGCGAGGACCAAAGCGCACAAGCCGGCGGATTCTGGCGTAGGTGTAGGGCGTGACGCAAGGCGTTGTAGCCTCTGATGGGCACTGCGTAGGCAAGCTTAAACACCCGTAGCAGCTGCCGAGCCCGCGAGGCTGCGTTCGAGGACGAAGTCCTCGTAAATCCTGCATACGCGGTTTGCCTGAAAGAACGTGTTACCTGATTTTACGACCGCTGCGCGGCCGAACGCAGCCTCGCGGGCTCGACAGCTGCTACGGGTACGCGTACGGGCTCGGCGCTACTGCACAGAAAGCGTGAACGCCGCCAGCAAATCCTCTTCAAACGCCAACTGTGCATCCCCTGGCACTTGCGCACGGTGCCGGGCGAGGTGGAAGGTCACGTCAAAGCTCAGCTCCGGCTGGCCGACGGCTTTGAGCAAACCTTTGTCTTCCCACGAACGGGCGAAATGGTCGGGCAGGTAGCCGACGTGTTTGCCGGAAAGGATAAAGGCGAGGGTGCCTTCGACCTGTTCCGAGCGCGCCGAACTGAGTTTGCTGTGCAGCGGTTCGTCACTGCGCAGGAAGCGATAGGGGTGATCGACCCGGTCGGTGTTGCGCAACGCTTCTTCATCCGGATTTTCGATGTTGAATAAAGGATGCCCGGCCGCGCAATACAGGTGCTGGGTTTCGCTGAACAGCGGACGGTAGTCGAAGGCGCTTTGCACCTGGGAGAAGTAACCGATCGCCAGGTCCAGCCGTTGTTGCAGTAACAGCCGTTCCATTTCCCCCGGCATCGCGCTGATCAGCTCGATGCGCACTGATTCATCCCGCTCACGAAAGCGCCGAATTGCCTCGGCCACCTGTTGCAGCACGCAATGGTCGAGGGCTTCGGACAGCCCCACGCGCACTTCGCCGATCAGCCGCCCGGCGACGCCGTTGGATTGATGACGGAAAGCTTCGATGGACTCGAACAGCCCTCGGGTTGCCAGCAGCAACTGCTCGCCCTTGGGCGTCAGTTTGAAGCCGCTTTTGCCACGGCTGCACAGCCGATAGCCGAGGCGGGTTTCCAGCTTGGCCATCTGCTGACTGATGCTCGACTGGCTGAGGCCCAGCTCACCTTGGGCCGCGCTGAAGCCGCAGCATTCGACGACGCTGACGAACAGACGCAGCAGGTGCAGGTCCAGATCGTGGAGTTGACCGAGCATCAAACATTACTCGCGGTTAAAGTCAGGATAATAAACTTAATATTTTTACAATGTATCAGTGCGCGCAAGCTGCGACGACTCCAATCCTGCAGGTAGTCGTCATGGGTACGTTTTTCAGGTTGTGTTTTCCCGCGCTGGTGTTTGCTGTGGCTTTGTCGGCTCAGGCCGAAGACAAGGTGGTCAATCTCTACAGTTGGGCCGATTACGTGGCACCCGAAACCCTGCAACGCTTCGAGCAGGAAACCGGTATCCATGTGCGCTACGACACCTTTGACACCACCGAGGTGCTGGAAACCAAACTGCTCACGGGCGGCAGCGGTTATGACGTGGTGGTGCCATCGTCCAGCGTGCTGGCCCGTGGGCTGGCGGCCGGGGCACTCAGAGAAATCTCTCACGAGGGGCTCAAGGGCTACGCCAACCTTGATCCGGACCTGTTGCAGAAACTCGCGGCGGTCGACCCGGGCAACCGCTATGGCGTGCCTTACACCTGGGGCACGCTGGGCCTGGGCATGAATGTTGAAGCGGTACAAAAGCGCTTGCCGGGTGTGCCACTCAACAGCCTCGATCTGCTGTTCAAACCTGAATACGCCAGCAAGCTGAAGGATTGCGGCATCGCGATTCTCGATTCGCCGCAGGAAGTCATTGGCTTGGCGCTGCACTACCTCGGTAAAGATCCTTACAGCACCGACAAGAATGATCTGGCAGCGGCCGAAGCCTTGCTGCATCAATTGCAGCCTTCAGTGTTGTACGTGGCCACGGGCCGACAGATCAGTGATCTGGCCAATGGCAGTGTGTGTCTGGCGTTGACCTACAACGGCGACGCGAGCATGGCCGCCGATCAGGCGCACAAGGCCAATAAACCGTTCGAGGTGGCGTACCGGATTCCACGCGAAGGCACGCTGGTCTGGCAGGACAACCTGGCGATCCCCAAGGATGCGCCGCACCCGGAAGCTGCCCGGGCCTTTATCGAATTCATGCTGCGCCCCGAATCTGTGGCAGCGCTGACCAACACGCTGTTTTTTGCCACCGCCAACCTGGCCGCCACGCCTCTGGTTGATACGGCGGTGCGCAATGACCCGGACATCTTTCCGCCCGATGACGTACGCGGCCGGCTGTACGCCGACCAGAGCATGAGCCTCAAGGACATGCGTCAGCGCACCCATCTCTGGACCACTTTCCGTACCCGCCAATAACAAGGAACCCCTCATGGAAATCGCCGATCAAAACGACCAGGCCATGACCCGCGACAGTCTGTACGGGACTGCCGCTGAAAGCACCTACGCCGGTATCACCAGTTTCATGCGCCGCCGTTACACCCGCGACCTGCGCGGTGTGGATGTGGTGGTCAGTGGCGTGCCGTTCGACACCGCCACCAGTAACCGCCCCGGCGCACGCTTCGGGCCACGCGGGATTCGCGCCGCGTCGACCGGCATTGCCTGGGAACGTCACTGGCCGTGGACGTTTGACCCGTTCGATCATTTGGCGGTGATTGACTATGGCGATTGCGCCTTCGACTCCGGTACGCCGGAGTCCGTACCGGACAGCATCGAAGCCCACGCCGAGAAAATTCTCACGGCCGGCTGCGCGATGTTGACCTTCGGCGGCGACCATTTCATCAGCTATCCGTTGCTCAAGGCCCACGCCCGTAAGCACGGCGCCTTGTCGCTGATTCATTTTGATGCGCACAGCGACACCTGGCCGGACGAAGAGGGCAAGCGTATCGACCACGGCACCATGTTCTGGCACGCGGCCAAGGAAGGTCTGGTCGATCCATCGCGTTCGGTGCAGATCGGGTTGCGTACCACCAACAACGATCATCAGGGCTTTGAAGTGCTGGATGCCCGGCAAGTGCATCGGCGCGGTTGTGACGCGATCATCGAAGCGATTCGTGCCCGGGTCGGCGATAACCCGGTGTACCTGACCTTTGACATCGACTGCCTCGATCCAGCCTTCGCGCCGGGCACCGGCACCCCGGTGTGCGGTGGCTTGAGCACAGTGCAAGCGCTGGAAATCCTCGGCGGGCTGCGTGGGATCAACGTGGTGGGCATGGACGTGGTGGAAGTCGCGCCGGCTTACGACAGCGCGGATATCACGTCACTGGCGGCGGCGACGCTGGGGATGGAGATGCTGTGTTTGTATGCGGCCAGGCATAAGGTTGATCGCTAATCCTGGTAAACCGGAGACTTTCGGCGCGTGCGGGATTGCCAAGATCGCAGCCTGCGGCAGCTCCTACGGATTTGCGTATGGACTCGACTGCTCGGCGTAGGAGCTGCCGCAGGCTGCGATCTTTTGGGGGAGGCCAATCTGGGAGCGGGTATTGCTGCTGACAGTTTCTGACAGTGGCCTCTGCTAAGCTGCCTCGACCTTCATTTCACAGAGCAACTGATCGTGTCGCGTACCAGTCGTTTGTTGACCTTGTTGCAAGTGCTGCGCGGTAAAAGTCGTCCGGTGACGGCGGCGACACTGGCCAGTGAACTGGAGATTTCAGAGCGCACTCTGTATCGCGATATCGCCGAACTGACGGCCTTGGGCGCGCCGATCTTTGGCGAAGCGGGCATTGGTTATGTGCTGCGCAGCGGTTTGTTTCTGCCACCGCTGATGCTCAATGCCGACGAGACCGAAGCGGTCGTGCTCGGGTTGCGCTATGTCGACCAGCGTGGCGATGAGGTGTTGAGCAAAGCCGCCGCCGATGCTCTGGCGAAGATTGCTGCAGTGCTGGCCCCCGCCGCTCAGGAGGCCTTGCACAACCCGACGGTCTTGCCGGGGCCGCCGGGTTATGGTTATCCGCAAAACGCCGTGGAGTTGAACGTGTTTCGCCAGGCGATTCGTGCCCAGGCCAAGTTGCATATCGATTACGCAGACGTGAACAAAACCCCCAGTCAGCGGCTGATCTGGCCGTTGGCGCTGGGCTTTTTGAATGAGGCGCGAGTGATCGTCGCCTGGTGCGAGTTGCGCGAGGCTTTTCGAACCTTTCGTACCGACCGGATTGCCGCCGCCCGAGAGCAGGGTGAACGCTATCCGGGGCGTCGCAGTGACCTGTTGCGGGCCTGGCGCAAGGCGATGCAACTGGATGAAGCGGGGCGTTTCACTCCTGACAAGAATTGACACAGCACTGCTTTAAAATGGCTCCAGAATCAACCAACAAGGAGCCGCACCATGTCGAACCCAGCCGTTTCACTCGCACCTGCCATTGCCGCCTATATCGCTGCCGCCAATGCCCGTGACAGTTCGGCGGTCGCGAGTTTTTTCGCCGAGGACGCCAACGTTTTCGATGAGGGCGCCCATCAGGTCGGCACCCACGCCATCGCGCAATGGATGGAAGACACCGCTCGACGTTACCAGCCTCGGGTCGAGGTGCTGGACGTGCAGCAACGCACCGGCAAAGTACTGGTCAGCAACCTGATTTCCGGTACGTTCCCCGGCAGCCCGTTGGAGCTGCGCTATGTGTTTCGCCTGAACGAGCAAGGCAAAATCGCCCGACTCGATATCTCGCTCTAACCACATCCCCTGTGGGAGCCTGGCTTGCCAGCGATGGCGTCCGTGAGATCGCCATCGCCGGCAAGCCGTGCTCCTACACTGAGCGTGCCATACTTGGCGTTTTGTGCACTGACCAATGGCCGATATGACCTTCGACTCGCCCCTCAGCGCTTATCAGTACGCGATCAAGCAAAAAGGCTTTGTCCCGGATGCCGCGCAAGAACACGCCGTTCTCGCACTCCAGCACTGTCACGAAGCCTTGCATCAGGGCCGGGCACCGATCACCGGGGTTTACCTCTGGGGCCCGGTGGGGCGGGGTAAGACCTGGTTGATGGATCAGTTCTACCAAAGCCTGCGGGTCCCGGCCCGGCGTCAGCACTTTCACCATTTCATGGGCTGGGTGCATCAGCGTTCGTTTCAACTCACCGGCACCGCCGACCCCTTGCGGGCGCTGGCCCGTGAGCTGAGCCGGGACGTGCGGGTGCTGTGTTTTGACGAGTTGTTCGTGAACGACATCGGCGACGCGCTTATCCTCGGGCGGTTGTTCCAGGTGATGTTCGACGAAGGCGTGGTGATGGTCTGCACCTCCAATCAGCCACCGGAACAGTTGTACGCGGACGGTTTCAACCGTGACCGGTTTTTGCCGGCGATTGCTGCAATCAAAAGCCACATGCAGGTGGTGGCGGTGGATGGTGGCGAAGATCACCGATTACACCCCGGAGCCAGTCTGCAACGTTATTGGGTCAGCGCACCCGGTCAGCCCGGTCCGATGAGCGAAGTATTCAACAAACTGACTGAAGGACAGCCAGTGTCCAGCGATCCCGTGACCATCGGCTATCGTTCGGTGATTGCCGTCAAGGCCAGTGAAACCGTGCTCTGGTGCCGTTACGCGGACCTGTGCGAGCAACCGTTCGCGGCGATGGACTTCATGGCGCTGTGTGATCGCTTCAGCGCTATTCTGTTGAGCGAAGTCCCCAATCTCAGTGCCCATCAACGCCCCGGCCGCATTGCCCGAGGCACCGAGGATGGCGCCGAGCGCATTGAAGCCGGTGACCGTGAACTGCCGCAATTGTCGGTACACGACGACAGCGTGCGGCGCTTCATTGCGCTGGTCGACGAGTGCTACGACCGCAAAGTGCCGTTGTACCTCGAAGCGCAGGTGTCGATGGATGAGTTGTACACCGAGGGCTACCTGGAATTCCCGTTTCGCCGGACCCACAGCCGGCTGAAAGAAATGCAACTACAGCGCTTTGCCGAGGCCTGAAACACCGCAGGCCACGCCACAGAGTGTGCGCAGCCTGCGATGCTCAACTTCGTGTTACCACAGCTTGACACTGTAACTGAGGACCAAGCGGTTTTCGTTGGTGTCGCGCTGGTAGTTGCTCTTGCTCATACCGTTGCGCCAGCGAGCGCTGACGTTCTTCAGCGGACCGCTTTGAATGGTGTAGCCCAGATCGATGTCACGTTCCCATTCCCGGCCTTCGCCGACAAATTTGCGGATTTGCGCCTGATCACCCTTGGCGTAGCGCGTGGAGAACAACAATCCCGGAATACCAACACTGGCAAAGTCAAAATCGTAGCGGGCATGCCAGGCACGTTCCTTGGTTTGCGAGAAGTTGCTCAGTTGGTACTCGGTGAACAGGTAGGTGTTGCTGCCGTCGATGTAGGCAAACGGTGTTTCACCATACTGCTGCTGGAAACCGCCACCGATGGCGTGCCCGGCAATCGCGTATATGAAGCGGGTGCTCAACGCGCGGTTGTCGACGGTGCCGGCCAGGCGCGCGCCGGAATCGTCGGCGCTGAAGTAGCGGATATCGCTTTTCAGGGTGCCGCCGCCCAAGGCCAGGCTGTGTTTGAGGCCGACGTAGTGCTGCTGATAAATGTCCTCAAGCTGCGCGTAGTAATAGCTGCCGGTAAGCGTTGGGTTGAACTGGTAATCCGCGCCGCCGAAACGGAACTCGTCGCTTTTTGCCGAACTCTTGTAAGCCCCGCTCTGACTGGTCAAACCCATTTTTTCGTAGTCGGTGGATTCCCGCTGTTTGACCTGATCGATCTGCCCGCCGCGTAACGTCAGGCCTTTGATGTCTTTGGAACTGAGCATGCCGCCTTCGAAGGTCTGCGGTAGCACCCGGCTGGTGTTGGGTTGCAGCAGCGGCAGGTCAGGCAGCAAATGGCCGATGCGCAGCTCGCTCTTGGCAACGCGGGCCTTGGCGGTCAGGCCAACCTTGGAGTAACTGTCGTGGGCACGCCTGGCGTAGCTCGGCTTGCCCGGTTCGGCCTCGCTTTCTCGGGACAACAAACCGCTGCCGGAGCGATCCGGACTGGAGTCGAGCTTCAGCCCGAGCATGCCGAGTGCGTCAAGGCCAAAGCCGACCGTGCCTTCGGTGTAACCCGATTGCAGGTTCAGCAGAAATCCCTGGGCCCATTCGTCACGCTTGGACTGGCCATCGCCTTCGCGGTAATCGCGGTTGAAGTAGTAGTTTTTCAGGTCCAGCGTGGCCTTGCTGTCCTTGAGAAATTCCGCTTCGGCGGCCATCGGCAGCAGGCTGGTGCCGCCAATCAAGGTCAAGTGCTGCATGAGTCTGGTGTTCATGGTGTTGGCTCCTGTGAGGGCTCTTTGTTGTTTTTCTCGGGCATGGCTTCGCCAAGGGCGCATCCAGCGGTATCTGAATGCGCCAGAGGTGAAGTCAGTGATTAACTGGAACGTGGGTGGTGTGAAGATTGATCGCTAGCGCAAGACCTGTAGGAGCACGGCTTGCCGGCGATGGCGATCTCACAGACGCCATCGCTAGCAAGCTAGGCTCCTACGGTTCGTGGGCTGCAGGTTTTCGGTTTTTGGTCGGAGGCGGTAACCGCCGCCCGCCAGTTGTTCCAGTGGGCTCGCGGCCGCCAGCAATTGGCGAGTGTAGGGATGCAAGGGTTTATCGAAGACTGCCTCACGGCTGCCGATTTCCACGATGCGACCCTGGTGCATCACCGCCACCCGATGGGCGATGCGTTCGACGGCCGCCAGATCATGGGAAATGAACAGGCAAGCAAAGCCGTACTGCGCCTGCAAGCGCTCGAACAGTTCGAGGATCTGCTTCTGGATGGTCATGTCCAGTGCCGAGATCGGTTCGTCGGCGATCACCAGTTGCGGGTGCCGCACCAGCGCTCGGCCGATGGCCACCCGCTGGCGTTGACCGCCCGACAATTGATGGGGAAACCGCTCCATGAAGGCTTCAGACAAACCGATATCTATCAGCGTGGTGGCAACGCGTTGACGTTTTTGTTCTGCGCTCAGCTCCGGCAGATGACGCAGCGGTTCGGTCAGGGTTTCACCAATGCGCATCCGTGGGTCGAGGGACGAGTAGGGGTCCTGAAAGATCATCTGGCATTGCAGTCGATGATCACTCTGACCGGCCTTGAGGATATCGATGCCCTTGAAGCGAATCTCGCCGGCGCAGGGTTTCACCAGTCCCACCAGCGCACGGCCCAGTGTGGTTTTGCCGGAGCCGCTGCCCCCGACCAACGCCAGGGTTTCACCAGGGGCTATGCACAGGTTGGCGCTGTGCACGGCGCGCTTGGGCTGTGATTTGCCCCAGAACCGCGCATGACCGGGATGCTCGATGCTGACGCCAGTGATTTCCACCAAGGGGTTGTCGGCCGCCGGCAACGCAGCCAGTTTACCGCGCTTGGGCAGCGCTTCGAGCAGTTGGCGGGTGTAGGCGTGTTGCGGCGCCAGCAGAATGTGATTGATCGAACCTTGCTCCACCGCCTGACCGTGGCGCATGACCACCACCTTGTGGGCATAACGCGCCACCAGCGACAAGTCGTGGCTGATGAACAGAATCGCCGTGCCTTGTTCGCGGGTCAGTTCCAGCATCAGCTCGATCACGTCCAGTTGCGCCAGGCAATCGAGCGCGGTGGTGGGTTCGTCGGCAATCAGCAGCGCTGGGCGCAGCAGCATCACCGAGGCGAGCATGATGCGCTGGCGCATGCCGCCCGAGAACTCATGGGGATAGGCGCTCAGGCAGCGTTCGGGGTCGGCAATGCCGATGCGCGTGAGCATGTCCACGCAACGTTCGCGAATCTGTGCCGCGTTCAGGTCGGTGTGCAGGCGCAGGCCCTCGGCCATTTGCTCTCCAATGCGGATGGCCGGGTTGAGCGAGACCATCGGTTCCTGAAACACCATGCCGATCCGCGCGCCGCGGATGTCACGCAATTGCGCGCCATTCAGTTGATTGAGGTCCTGGCCTTCGAAGCGGATCGCGCCGCCACAGACCGCCATCGGCTGTGGCAGCAGGCCAATCGCTGCGCGAGCGGCCATGGTCTTGCCGCTCCCGGATTCCCCCACCAGCGCGACAATCTCGCCGGGAGCGACGGTGAAACTCAGGTCATTGACCGCCAGCGGGCCTTCGGCGCCGGCGCGAATCAGCAAATGGTCGACTTCAAGCAACGGTGTTTGACTGGGCATGATCATCGGCTCATTCGCGGGTCGAGGCGGTCGCGCAAGGCGTCGCCGAACAGGTTGATGGCGACCAGCGCCAGGGCGATGAACAACCCCGGGAACAGGCCGAGCCAGGTGGCGTTGGCAATGTACGGACGGCTGGCGGCGAGCATGTTGCCCCAGGTCGCCGCGGGCGGTGGTACGCCCAGACCGAGGAAGCTCAAGGCGCTTTCCGACAGCAGCGTCCAGCCGAACATGCTGGTGGCGAGCACGCACAGCGGCGCGACACAGTTGGGTGCGACGTGTCGGTACAGCGTGTAGAACTCCGAATTGCCGATCACCCGTGAAGCTTCGATGAACTCACGCTCACGCAGCGACAGCACACTGCCACGCACCACCCGAACTACCGACGGCGTGTAGGCGATGCTCAAGGCCAGGACGATTCCGTACTGGCTGGCACCGATGATCGCCATCAACCCCAGCGCCATCAGAATGCCGGGGAAGGCCAGCAATGCATCGTTGATCATCATCAGCAGGCGATCGGTCCAACCCCGCAGGTAGCCGGCGAGCATCCCGATCACACTGCCGAAAAACAGCGCCAGGCACACGGTCAACAGGCTGATCCACAAACTGGTGCGCGCGCCGATGATCAGCCGGCTGAGCACGTCACGACCAAACTCGTCGGTGCCCAGCCAATGCAGCGCCGAGGGTGCCTTGAGGCGAGACAGCAGATCGATTTTCAGAGGATCGTAAGGTGTCCAGAGAACACCGAGCAGCGCCGTGCTGACCAGCAGCACCAGCAGCGTGCCGCCAATCAAGGCGTTCGCCGGTGGCCAGCGCAGCGGGCGACGCGCAGGTATAGCGCTTACAGACACGGGAGATAGGGGCGCGGTCATAATTTCACCCTTGGGTCGAAGAGTGGATAGAGCAGGTCCACCAGCAGGTTGACCGCCACGTAGATGAAGGTGATCAACAGCAGGCAGCCTTGCAGCACGGGGTAGTCGCGAGCGTAGATCGCGTCGACCATCAATCGGCCGATGCCGGGAAGGGTGAACACCGTTTCCAGTACCGCGATACCGCCCAGCAAATTGCCAAGGATCAAGCCGATCAAGGTCCAGGTCGGCGCGAAGGCATTCGGCAGCGCGTGACGCCACAGCACCGCGCGTTCCGACAAGCCTTTGGCTCTGGCGTGAGCGATGTATTCCAGCCGTAGCACTTCGATGGTGCTGGCCCGGGCCATCCGGGTAATCGCCCCCAACTCCACCAGTGTCAGGGTGACAATCGGCAGCACCAGATAGGTCACGGCTTCACCGGGGTTCTGCGCGAACGGCACATAACCCACCACGGGCAGCCAGTTGAGCTTGATCCCGAACGCGTAGAGCAACAGCAAGCCGAGCCAGAAGCTGGGAATCGACAGCAGCAGGGTCGCGCCGGTGACCAGCCCCAGGTCCAGTGCGCTGTCCTGTTTCCAGGCTGCAAACAAGCCTGCAGGAACGGCAATCAGCGCCGCCAGCAGAACCGCCACCAGCACGATGCTGGCGCTGACCGAGAAACGGTCGAGGATCAGTTCCAGCACCGGTTGTTTGCTGGTGATCGACACACCGAGGTCACCGCTGAGCACCGACTGCAACCAATAGACGAACTGTGCACGCCAATCGAGTGATCCAGCCCCAGTGCCGTGCGGGTGGCGGCCAGGCTTTGAGGGTCGGCCATATCGCCGAGCATCAACAGCGCCGGGTCGCCGGGGATGAAGCGGATCAGCGCGAACACCACCACGGAGATCAGCAACAGGGTCGGTACGGACAGTGCCAGGCGTTGAGCGATAAATCGCAACATGATCGATCTCCTACTCAGCCAGTTTCACGCCCCACAGGCGCGGTTTGGCGATGGGCCAGGAGCGGTAACCTTCGATCCGATCCTGAAAGGCACCGATGGTGCTGCCGTTGTACATCACCACCATGGGCACATCGGCGAGCATCTGTTGGTGCAACTGATCGAACAGCGCCTGACGTTTGACCGGAGCGATTTCACGCATGGACTCAAGCATCCAGCCCTGCGCCTCGGGGTTGTCCCAGACCTTGCGTGGTTGCTGATGCTTGTCGCCCATCACCGACTCGAAGTTCAGTGCCGCGTCGAAGCGCGCCGAATAGGAGAACGCCATGATCTGGTACGCACCGCTCTGGTAGCGCTCCAGTTGCGTGCCCCATTCGAGGGTTTCGATATCGATGTTCAACCCGGCCGCCTGGGCCATGGCCTGGCTCAGCACCGCCATGTCGAACACGCTCTGGTAGCGTTTGTTGGTGATGATTTTCAGTGGCTGGCCGTTGTAACCGGCTTCCTTGAGCAGGCGTTTGGCTTCTTCGATGTTGGCTTTGTAGCCTTGCTTCTGAACGCTTTTGTAGTAGGGGCTGGTGTCCGGCACCACCGAGTGGTTGGCGTGGGAAGTGCCTTCGGTCAATGCCTGGACCATTTGCTCGCGGTCTAGCGACAGCGCGATGGCGCGCCGAATGCGCACGTCCTTGAGCAGCGGGTCGCGAGTCTGGAACAGCAGGGCGTTGAGCGACATGTTGGAACTGCTGGACGTCTTGATGCCCGGCAAGGCCTCGAGTTCGCGGGCGTCCATTACCGTGACATCGGGCAGCACGTCGACACCTCTGGATTGCAGCGCGGCTTTGGCTGAGGCGGCATCGGGAATCACCATGAAACGCAGGTCGTCGACGAAGGCCTGTTTGTTGCCGGTGTAGCCGTCGGTGCCTGTCTCCGGACGGGAGCTGTAGTCGTTAAAACGCTGTAGATCGACGTATTGCCCCGTCTTCCATTCGGCGAGCTTGAACGGCCCGGTGCCGATCGGTGCTTGCCACTTGCCGTTCGCATCGACAGAAGACGGATGCAGGATGCCGGTGCCGCCGCAATCGGAGCGGGCCATTTGTGCGAGGAACAAGCCATTGGGTTTGTCCAGGGTGAAGACCACGGTCAATGGATCTGGCGCGCTGATGTCGGCGACTTTCGCCACGCTTCGGCCATCGAAGTCTGCGAGACAGCGCCACTGGGTCTGCGGGTCGAGATAACGTTTCCAGGTCCACAGCACGTCGGCGGCGGTGAGGGTGGCACCGTTATGAAACTTCACCCCATCACGCAGGGTGAAGCGGTATTCCAGACCATCGGCCGACACCTCGACCTTACTGGCCAGCAGCGGCCCGACGGAGGCGTCTTCGCGGTAGGCCACCAGGCCTTCGACGATGTGCAGCACCACCGCGTCGGTGTTTTCGTCGCGATTGACCCCGGGATCGGTGCTGCGAATGTCCGCGTTGAGGGCCACACGCAGGATGCTGGCGGCATCGACGCTGAGACTACCAAGGGCGAGACTGCTGAACCCTAGCGTCAGGGCGATACGAGTGAATGTATGCACGGGAGTGATTCTCCATTGACGGTTTGCGACGGTGGGAGCCGGCAGAAGTCGCAAACCGTTGGTTGTTTATTGTCATTGTTTTTGTCGTGCCGCCCGAAGGGCGTGGGTGATGCGTGGGTTACTTGAGGTAGCGGTTGATGTCGCCCTCCATCGCCAGCGAATAGGCGGTGAATTCACGGTTCACCGCCGGTAGCGGTGCGACCTCCATCAAACCTTTGGCCGGACGCATCACCACCATGGCGACCGTGGCCGACAGGTTGCCGGCCATGTTGGAAAGCGGCGGGCGACACACAGCCCACGGCGTGCCGAAGTCATCGAAGAAGGCTTTTTTCAGATGCTCGGCGGTCAATTGTCCAGGCGTTTCACTGAGGATCTGTCGCACACGCACATCGCGGTAGAGACTTTCCGGCACGCTGTTCAATCCGGTTTCACGCAGCTTGCCCAGTGCCACCGGGCTCTGCCAATGGTTGGCATGTACCAGCAACCCCTGTTCGGCCTGTATAGGGAAGACTTCGTCCGGGGCGCATTCAAAGTTGATCGCGTACCCACCGGCGTGGCTGAGCATCATGTTGTTGGAGGTGGATTTGGCGGTGGTGGCGACTACCTTGATCGACAGTGCGAAGTGCGCGGCCTCCAGCGCCTTGCGTCGAATGAACGGCAGTGGCACGCCGACCTGGGTGTAGTCGCGTTCGGACTCCAGGTAGTTGGCGGTGATTGCGGTGCCGATCGAGTTCAATCCGTTGCGGGCCAGGCCTCCAGCCTCGGTGAAGGTCAGTACATCCGGGCCGTCTTCGCGCAGGACCTTCAGCACAATGGCGCTCTCGGCACATTCCGCGCGCCAGTCCCAGTTTTGTCCGTGAATCACTTCGTTTGCGGCCGAAGCCGTTGGCAGAATCACCGCACCGGTGCAGCCGTCCGGGTCTGGCAGGCGAGCCTTGCGTCGGCCCAGCTGGATGATCTCGGTGCGGGCGTTGATCAGCACGATGGCTTCGAAATCGCAGCCCGCACCCTCGGCTATGCCACGCATTTCCTGAGCGTACTCCGGCTCGAATGCTTCGATGCTGGGCACGAACTCATTGGCAAAGCCACGGATGTCGGCCCAGGTGTAACCCATCTTCAGCAGTTGGACAGAGTAGATCTCGATACTTTTGTGAATCCGCTGGCTGACGGCTTGACCGTATTGAATGCCGCGTTCGAAGGGGTTACCTCTGATCTCGACGAGAGGGAAAGGGGAGTGGCTCATGGTTGGCAGTCTCATGTTTTTTGTTTGCGTTGGATACAAGAGTTGCCGGATCCAATTCGCCTGTCAATGCTTTTGGTTGACTGATAAAACTTCGCTGTAGGCGTCCTACAGCGGGTCATTCATCGAGTGATGCCCGCAAAGGCCCTGTTTGTCCGTGGTGTGGCGATGTTTATGGCCTGTCGTCCTGCCTGTTGTTTTTATCTTGTGTATTTAGCTGTCGAAAAAATCGGAAAACTCCTGCTTTTTGTGCCAGAGCGCGACAGCGGGAGTTGTCCCGTAATGCATTGCCGATAAAAACGTCGCTCTGTGGTGATTTGGCAGTTGTCCGCAGTGTTCCTTGCACGCTAAGGTCGGTTGGCCTGGCGCTGACAGCTGATGCGCGCAGGGACGCACACTCATTGTTCGATTGAGGATGGAAATGGAATCCGCAGATATCCTGGTACTCCAGGCCAGCTACACCAACCCGATACATGCCGATGCGATCAGTCTTGTTCTGAACCACTACGCTGAGGACCCGATGGGTGGTGGCACGCCGTTATCAGCCGATGTCTTGCAGCAATTGCCCGGCGAACTGGCCAAGCGACCCCATGCGTTCAGTGTCCTGGCGTTTGTTCACGGGGAGCCTGCCGGGTTGGTGAATTGCTTCGAAGGTTTCTCGACCTTTGCTTGCCGTCCACTGATCAACGTCCACGACGTAGTGGTGGTCGGAAAATTTCGCGGGTTGGGTCTGAGCCAGAAGATGCTGAAAAAGGTCGAGGACATTGCCCGTCAGCGCGGCTGCTGCAAAATCACTCTGGAGGTGCTGGAAGGCAACGCAGTCGCGCAGGGTTCCTACAGCAAGTTCGGGTTTTCGGCGGGGATGTTCGATCCCGCTCATGGCCGCATGCTGTTCTGGACCAAGTCGCTTTAAACAAGAAAGGGCACCCTTGGGATTAATGCCAGTCAGTTAAGCGAATACCAGGTTCGAAACAGCAAAGATCCAGTGTGGGAGCGAGCTTGCTCGCGATAGCGGTGTGACAGTAACCATTGATGCCCAATGTGAAACCGTCATCGCGAGCAAGCTCGCTCCCACACTGGGCTTGCTTCGTTTTACAGAATGTATTTCCTTAACTGACTGGCATTACCCTTGGGGATGCCCTTTTTCATTGGCGCCTGGCGGCTAGAGCTTCCAGTCCAGTCCAGGCTCAAGACATGCGGTGAAATTGAGAGGCAGGAACCCTGCTCGGATCACTATCGGCGTCAATTTGGGTTTTTATCTGGCCTCAAGGGAACTTTTTTATTTTTCGTTGTCCCTGTGTCTTCGCCAACGTTTGGGACGTTATCCCTATAGCTCGGGCAAATCGTCCGGAAACTATGTTGCAGCGCTCTGGGCTAACCTTAATCAGGCCCATTGCGCTATAACCTTTGGCACACCTTTATTTGTAGTAAGGAGCATCAGCACATGCAACTGGGGATTATCGGACTGGGCCGCATGGGCGGCAACATTGCGCGGCGCCTGATGCTCAACGGGCACACCACTGTGGTCTATGACCGCAACACCGCGTTCGTTGACACCCTGAGTCAAGAGGGCGCCACTGGCGTCGCGGACTTGCCAGCGCTGGTCGCGGCACTGGATAAACCCCGAGCGGTCTGGATCATGCTGCCTGCGGGCGCGCCAACCGAAGAAACCATCGACACCTTGAGCCAGTTGCTGGACGCCGGCGATGTAATCATCGATGGCGGCAACACCTTCTATAAGGACGACATCCGTCGCGCGAAAACCTTGTCGGAAAAAGGCCTGAAGTACATCGACGTGGGCACCTCCGGCGGCGTTTGGGGGCTGGAGCGCGGCTACTGCATGATGATTGGCGGCGACGCTGACGTGGTCAATCGCCTCGATCCATTGTTCGATGCACTGGCGCCAGGTCTGGGCGACATTCCGCGGACCAAGGACCGGGTTGCCGAAGATAATCGCGCCGAACGTGGCTACATTCACGCCGGCCCCGCAGGTTCCGGCCATTTTGTGAAGATGATTCACAACGGCATCGAATACGGGATGATGCAGGCGTTTGCCGAAGGTTTCGACATTCTCAAAACCAAAGCCTCGGAGGTCCTGCCGGAAGATCAGCGTTTTGACCTGAACGTGGCCGACATTGCCGAAGTCTGGCGTCGTGGCAGTGTCGTCTCGTCCTGGTTGCTCGACCTGACGGCCGATGCCCTGGCCAGCGATCCGAAGCTCGACGGTTACTCCGGTTCCGTCGCCGACAGCGGCGAAGGGCGCTGGACCATCGAAGCGGCCATGGAGCAAGCGGTGCCGGTACCGGTGCTGTCCAGCTCACTGTTTTCCCGTTACCGCTCGCGCCAGCAAGGCGCCTATGGCGATAAAATCCTTTCGGCCATGCGCTTCGGCTTTGGCGGCCATGTCGAGACGCCGAAAAAATGACCTCGATCCGCAAGAAATCCAAGGCACATCCCGCACCGCCAACCACGTTGTTCCTGTTCGGTGCTCACGGCGATCTGGTCAAGCGTTTGCTGATGCCTGCGCTGTACAACCTTAGTCGTGACGGTTTGCTCGGTGATGGACTGCGGATCATTGGTGTCGACCATAACGCGATCAGCGACGCGGACTTCGCCAAAAAGCTCGAAGACTTCATTCGCACCGAGGCGGCCAACAAGGTCGGCAACGGCCATGATCCCCTGGATCCGGTGCTCTGGGCCAAACTGGCCAAGGGCATCAGCTACGTCCAGGGCGATTTTCTCGACGACAGTACCTATCAGGCACTGGGCGCAAAAATCGCCGAGAGTGGTACCGGCAACGCGGTTTTCTATCTGGCCACCGCGCCGCGCTTCTTCAGTGAAGTCGTTCGTCGACTGGGCTCGTCCGGGCTGCTGGCGGAGGGCGATGAGGCCTTTCGCCGGGTCGTTATCGAAAAGCCCTTTGGCTCCGACCTGCACACCGCCGAAGCCTTGAACGCGTGCTTGCTCAAGGTCATGACGGAGAAACAGATCTACCGGATCGACCATTACCTGGGCAAAGAGACCGTGCAGAACATCCTGGTCAGCCGGTTCTCCAACAGCCTGTTCGAAGCGTTCTGGAGCAACCATTACATCGATCACGTACAAATCACCGCCGCCGAAACCGTTGGCGTTGAAACCCGTGGCAGTTTCTATGAACACACGGGCGCTTTGCGGGATATGGTGCCCAATCACCTGTTCCAGTTGCTGGCGATGGTCGCGATGGAACCGCCGGCGGCATTCGGTGCCGATGCGGTTCGAGGTGAAAAAGCCAAGGTTGTAGGGGCGATTCGTCCCTGGTCCACCGAAGAGGCGCGAGCCAACTCGGTACGCGGTCAGTATGTCGCCGGCGAAATCGCAGGCAAGCCGTTGGCCGGTTACCGCGAAGAACCGAATGTCGCGCCAGACAGCACGACGGAAACCTATGTCGCGCTCAAGGTGATGATCGACAACTGGCGTTGGGTTGGCGTGCCGTTCTATTTGCGTACCGGCAAGCGGATGAGCGTACGCGACACTGAAATCGCCATCTGTTTCAAACCTGCGCCCTACGCGCAGTTTCGCGACACCGAAGTCGATGAGCTGCAACCGACTTACCTGAGGATCCAGATTCAACCCAATGAAGGCATGTGGTTCGACCTGCTGGCCAAGCGTCCTGGGCCTGCGCTGAACATGGCCAACATCGAGTTGGGTTTTGCCTACAAGGATTTCTTCGAAATGCAGCCTTCCACCGGTTATGAAACCTTGATCTATGACTGTCTGACCGGCGATCAGACGCTGTTTCAGCGCGCTGACAACATCGAAAATGGCTGGCGCGCGGTTCAGCCGTTCCTCGATGCCTGGAAGGAAGACGCCAGTGTGCAAACCTACGCTGCCGGCGGAAATGGCCCGAATGCTGCTGATGAGTTACTGACCCGCGACGGTCGCGTCTGGCACAGCCTAGGCTGAGTCAGGTAATAATTCACACAAAACCCTGTGGGAGCGGGCTTGCTCGCGAAGAGGCCATATCATTCAACATCGTTGTTGAATGACACACCGCTTTCGCGAGCAAGCCCGCTCCCACATGGGTAAGTGTTACAGCCAGTAGCTCACCGCATACCAGGCCAGCACGCCCATCACCACGGTATACGGAAACGCCATCCAGACCATGCGCCCGTAAGACAGCCGAATCAGCGGGGCAATCGCCGAGGTCAGCAAAAACAGAAATGCCGCCTGACCGTTGGGTGTTGCTACGCTGGGCAGGTTGGTGCCGGTGTTGATGGCAATTGCCAGGGTTTCGAAATGCTCGCGGCTCATATGGCCGGAGATGAACGCCTGCTTTACCTCAGTGATGTAGATTGTCGCCACGAACACGTTATCGCTGATTGCCGACAACAAACCGTTAGCGATAAACAGCATGCCCGGTTGCTGATCTGTCGGCAGGGCCAGCACCCACTGGATCAACGGCGTGAACAGTTGCTGATCGTGAATCACCGCCACAACGGCGAAGAACACCACCAGCAAGGCAGTAAACGGCATCGCATCCTTGAAGGCATTGCCGATCCGGTGCTCTTCGGTGATGCCGGTGAACGCGGTGATCAAGACGATCACCATCAAGCCGATCAGCCCGACCTCGGCCATGTGAAACGCCAACCCGGCAATCAAAATCAGTGCGGCTACGCCTTGTACCAGCAGGGCCGCACGTTGGCGGGCCGTGCGTTCGGCATTGTCCTGTGCCGCATAGTTGGCCAGCACCGCGCGAACGTTGTCTGGCAATAAGGTGCCATAACCAAACCAGCACAACTTCTCCAGCAACACACAGGTCACCAGGCCCGCCACCAGCACCGGCAGCGAGACCGGTGCGACTTTTTGGAAGAATTCTGCAAAGTGCCAGCCCAGCTCATGGCCGATCAGCAGATTCTGCGGCTCGCCCACCAAGGTGCAAACACCGCCGAGCGCCGTACCCACGGCGCCATGCATCAACAAACTGCGCAGGAATGAGCGGAACTGCTCAAGGTCTTCGTGATGCAGGACGGGCAGGTTGTGGTCGTCACTGAATTCACTGTCCTGCCGTGGGTCATTGCCCGAAGCCACACGGTGATAGACCGAGTAGAACCCGACGGCCGCACTGATGATCACAGCGGTCACTGTCAACGCATCGAGAAAAGCCGACAGAAACGCGGACAGAAAACAGAACATCAGCCCCAGGAACGCTTTGGAACGAACCCCAAGCAGCAGCCGGGAGAACAGGAACAGCAGCAGGTCTTTCATGAAGTAAATGCCCGCCACCATGAACATCAGCAGCAGGATCACCGGAAAGTTGTGTTGCAGCTCGTCATACAGGGCTTCAGGTGTGGTCATGCGCAACAGCAGCGCTTCGACCATCAACAGGCCGCCTGGCATCAGCGGGTAGCACTTGAGTGCCATGGCCAGGGTGAATATGAACTCCGCCACCAGCATCCAGCCTGCTGCCACCGGACCTGCCGTCCAGAGTACCAGCGGGTTGAGAATCAGGAACGCGAGAATGCTCGCCTTGTACCAGCGCGGTGAATGCCCGAGGAAATTGTGCGCAAACGCCTGGGCCATTGAACCGGACATCAGTTGCTCCTTCTATCAAGAAGCGCGCAACTTGCCGTAACAGTCAGGGAAGATCAAGTTGTTGAAGACCGAAAGAGGCAGGGGATGCCTTGAGGTGCTTCGATAAAAAAGTGCGGACCACTTCGCCGTCATCCGCACACTTCATTTCATTTATTGCGGCATTGTCCAGGATTGCAGTTGATAACCTTCTTCGCTCAACTCGGCGCGAACCTGTTCCAACAAGGATTCAAGTTGGGCCGGGTCGGTGTAGGCACTGCTGGGGATCTGTTTGCGGCCGATAGGGGTGCTGGTGCGGTCGATGACGGTCAGGCTGAGTTCGCCAGTACCGTCCTGTGGGGCCCAGGCCACGCATTGAAATGGCGTAAATGCGCGGTCGGCAATCAAAAGAGCTTCGTTGATACGGAGCGGGGCGTTCATGGGGTCTTCTCTCGTCTGTGCCCAATCAAGTGATGTGCCGTCGGTTGGGCTTACCGTTCGGCTGGTTACTTGTACTGATGCGCGCAACAGGGGGGCGGGTCACACACAATCAAAAGAAATTTCAACTTTCTTTCATATGCTCAACATCAAGGGAGCTTTGAAAGCTGAATGAAAGGTTCAAACTCGTTAGGTAACCAATGAAGGTCACTCTTATAACGGAAACGATATTAACCCTATAGTTAAACGATACAAGGCAGCGTCAAGTTCTTGCTAATGTTACATTCAGGCCCGCCAAACGACTGTTTCTAATAACTTTTCTATTTTTTTGGCGCCAAGGAACAGTCATGATAGAAACGCCCGCATTGCGACGTTTGCTAGTGGTTGATCCGTGCGACGATTGTCATCGCCTGTTACCCGGTTTGCGCTCGGTCGGCTGGGATGTTGACAGCTGTACTCTGGAAAACGCCGTCGAGCGCTCCTGTGATGTCGGCCTGCTGCGCCTTCAACCTGTTCATCTTGAGCGCCCGGAAGCCGTCAAAGGGCTGATCAGCCACAGCGGCACTGAATGGATCGCTGTTCTCAACCAGGAAGTTCTGCGGTTGCAGAATGTCGGCGATTTTGTCTGCGAATGGTTTTTCGATTTTCATACCTTGCCGTTCGACGTCTCCAGGGTTCAAGTGACCCTTGGACGGGCATTCGGCATGGCGCGTTTGCGCGGTCAGGGCACGATTCACGTCAACCAGCCCGAGCATGAACTGTTGGGCGACAGCCGGCCGATCCGCGAATTACGCAAACTGCTGAGCAAATTGGCGCCTACCGAGTCGCCGGTGTTGATTCGAGGGGAAAGCGGTACCGGTAAAGAACTGGTCGCCAGAACCCTGCACCGTCAGTCGCAACGCCGCAGCAAACCGTTTGTCGCGATCAACTGTGGTGCGATCCCCGAACATCTGATTCAGTCCGAGCTGTTTGGCCACGAAAAGGGTGCTTTCACCGGCGCTCATCAACGTAAAGTCGGACGCATTGAAGCCGCCAATGGCGGCACCCTGTTTCTGGACGAAATAGGCGATCTGCCCCTTGAGTTGCAAGCCAACCTGTTGCGTTTCCTTCAGGAAAAACACATCGAACGGGTGGGGGGCAGTCAGCTTATTCCGGTGGATGTCCGGGTCTTGGCAGCCACCCACGTGGATCTGGAATCCGCGATCGAAGCCAAACGCTTCCGCGAGGATTTGTACTACCGGCTCAACGTCCTGCAGGTGGTCACCGCACCGCTACGCGAGCGCCACGGCGATCTGGCGATGTTGGCCAACCATTTTTCTCACTTCTACAGCCAGGAAACCGGACGTCGGCCGCGCAGTTTCAGCGAAGACGCGCTGATTGCCATGGGCAAACACGATTGGCCGGGTAATGTTCGTGAGCTGGCGAACCGCGTGCGTCGAGGGTTGGTGCTGGCTGAAGGCCGGCAGATCGAGGCGCGGGATCTGGGGTTGATTGGCCAACAGGTGATTACCACACCGATGGGCACCCTCGAAGACTACAAGACCCGCGCCGAACGCCAGGCATTGTGCGACGTATTGAACCGCCACAGTGACAACCTCAGCGTAGCCGCTCGAGTGCTGGGCGTTTCACGACCGACTTTTTACCGATTGCTGCACAAGCACCAGATCCGCTAGGGCGCGGAGAAACGAAAAGGCCCGCTGCGATTTACATCGCAGCGGGCCTTTTCCTTGTGTGGTGTTTAGAAGTAGTACGGGAATTTCAGGCTGAAGGAGAAGGCCGGTGCGTCCTGGGTCAAGCCGATGGAGAGGTTGGGGACTATCGTCAGTTTGTCGGTTGCTGCCATGGTCAGGCCGATGTTGAAGTTGGCAGCGTTGTAGTCGCTGTCCGGGATTGATTGCCAGTCCTGGCCGCTTGGTTTGACTTTGCTTTTGCGGGCGAATTGGTCGGAAAACGAAAACGACATACTCATCTTCTCGTTCAAGGCAAACGCAATGCCTGCGCCGATCTGCCAGGAGTCGCCCAGTTTCACATCTCCCGGGACCGTGGAATTTACAGTGGGGCTGATATCGCTGAAGGAATCCTGCATGTTGTAGGTATAGGACAGGCTGCCGAAGAGCACGGCAGGGTCGTAGGTCTTGACCAGCGAGATACCCGGGGTAATCGACCAGACACCGTTGCCGGTAGGGAGTGACTGAGGTACCGACAAATTGTCGTTGCCCGGGTCCTTGACCAGCTTGATTCCGTACGGATCTTTACCCGTCGGCGCCTTGACTCGCAGAGTGACGACCGCGTCGGGCAGGTTTTCCGATTCATCCAGGAACTTGTAGGCAACACCAAAGTTGACATCGCCTATGGTCGGATCGCGCTTAACGGTGGCGTCGGATGAGACCGGGGCTGCGCCTCCTGCACCACCAGAGGAGTATGTCGATTCTCGATAGACGATCGGGACGTTGATGTCGAATTGCCAACGTTGCGCCACGTTGTAGCGGCCTGTCAGGTCCAGGGTCCAGTTGTCGGCCTTGATGCGGTCAATGTTGATGTTGCCGAGAAAAATCGAGTCAAGAGCCAGAAAGCCATTGAGCACCAATGCACGGGTGTCATAGTGCGTATAGGTCATGCCCGTTTCGAGACTGAACTTGCCACCACCGAAGAAGCCGCTGGCTTCGTCATACAGGTTGGACACGCTTTGCGCCGGTCCCGAGTCTTCCTTGAGCGACTGCCCATACGAACTGGTCCCAGGGGCACCCATGGCCACGGTCTTGGCGCCTGCGGTCTGTTCGGCTGGGGAGCGGGTCAGGCGCTTGGGAGCAGGCGTTGCAGGTGTTTCTTCGACTTGTTTAACGCGCTGCTCAAGTACCATCAGCGCGTTCTGTTGTGCTTCGTAACGCCGTTTCAGCTCCATGAGTTCTTGTTTTAGGGCTTCTACCTGGGGGTCCGGTGCTGCTTGCAGCAAAGTGGCCGGGACCAGGGTACTCAAACAAACGACAGCTCTCAACGTGAACGATCTGTGCATGGGGTTGCCGTCCCTTCTGACTACATTCGATGAGACTGAGCGTAGATCAGTATCCGAGAGTGCGTAGGCCTTTTAGTTGGTCCAGACTGCAGTCCAGCGCCCCGGCGGTCGGCAGGTTGTTGCGCAGGACAACATTGAGGGCCGTCAGGTTGTTCACCTGGTTTCCTCCGCCGAGCAAGGTCGCGTTCTGCATCAGGCTGCCCTGGGCAAGGCGTTGCACGGTACTGCCCTGATTGTTGTTGGCCTGGATGCTCAACTGCACGCCAGCGCTACTCGACGACATACTGAAGGTCCCGGCACCGTTGGAAGCGGACAGGGTCGTGCCGGCGGTCAATGGCTGGCCCTGAGTATCCATTTGTGGTGCCTGGTTGGCTTCTTTGACGTTGATGCCGACATTGTTGTAGGCGCTGTTGTAGTCGCCGGCGGCGCGCACGACCTGGGTTACACCCTGGGTGGTGCTGAGGCCGCCGCCGCCGCTGACATTGCCGGAACCCTGGGAGACCGGCGAATCATCACCTTTCTTGTCGATCATCGACACATAGAACTGTGGCTTGATGGTCGATTCTTGAATCTGCATCGAGGAGGTTGCCCCGATCACGTCACCGCGGGTATTTTGCCAGGTACTGGACATGACAATCCCGAAACTGATGATCCTGCCCGGCATGACAAACCGGCCGCGAAGGGTCGCCAACTCCTGATCCTTGAGTTCAATCGGTTTGAACGTGAGTGCTTGTGTAGGCAGGCTGGCGGCCAGGCAAACGACGGCCAGCCAGTATGGAGTCTTCATTGTATGCTCCCGGAGCTTCGTGCTCCCTTGTCATTAGAAGAAGTCGCTCTGGATGAATCCGAAATCCATCAACTCTGCGTCCGGCACCGGGCTGAAGGTGTTGATGCGGTTCTTGGCGGTCAGTGGCAAAGGTGGTTCGCGCAAGACGTTGGTCTTGTCGTAGCCCTGGCCTATGACGGCGAAGATGATGCCGTTCCAGCCTTTGACAAAGTCGTCGAACTTGAAGCGTTTGTGACCGAGTACCGGATCACCGATATACACCCAGTCTTTCTCCGCTTTTTGCATGACCACGAAGTGCTTGTAGCCGCGGATGTCCATGAGCACGATGACCGGAATGGCGACACTGGTCAGACCTTCCGGCGATACCCGGTAACCACGGGCCCGCATGCCGATACTTTCCACGTAACGCTTCATGTCGAGCATGGAGAAGCCCTGGACGCGGACCAGATTCTGGTCGGAGTGAGCCAGCATGCCTTCGATGATTTGGGCCTCGGTTACGTCCAGCCAATAGGCCTGGCGCAATACGGTCGCCAGGGAAGCTGCACCGCAACTGAAATCGGTTTTCTGTTGGACCAGGTCGGCAAATTTGCGCTCACGCATGCTCTGGACCGGTTTGAAAACGACCGCTCCGCCTGGCAAGACGGAAAGCGGCATTTGCCCCGCTTCGCTCAGGCCAGCCAGAAAAACCAGGAACACCAGGGCGAAAATGCGCATGATCGGAAGCCTTCGTGCAAGAGTGAAAAAAAGCCCCCCGAAGGGGGCTCTCCAGACTCTGGAGCTTAGTTTACAGGCAGGTTCTGCAACCGGATGCAATGGACAGCGAGTTGCTTTGTTGGTTGCCAACACCGGCAGCCACGTTGACGCCCAGGTTGCCACTGCCGCCATTAACCGAACCGTTCAGGTTAGCAGTGTTGGTCACAGGGTTTGCCCAGCCAGTTGGGGTCAGCACTTGCCAGGACACGGTGTTGCTCAAGTCAAAAGAACTGGACTCGCTGAAACTCTGCGATTTGTCTTTCGATTTGCTGCCAGCTGCGGCGGACCATTCGCTGCCCGATTCGCTGCTCGATTTGCTGCTCGATTTGCTGCTCGATTTGCTGTTCGATTTGTCAATCGATGCGCTGAGCGATGCGTCGATATCTGCGTTGATATCCGTACTGCTGCGGCTATGGTGCCAGCCATTATTCCTGGAAGTGCTAATGTCCACGTCCACGTTCACATCCAGATTAGCTTTCACAGCAGCGTGCGAAGCAGAGGCGCTGGCAGAGCTCGAAGCAGATTTCGAAGCAGATTGCTCAGCAAAGGCCGAAGCAGAGTACCTGGCAAAGTCCGAAGCAGAGTGCGATGCGGATGCCTCTTTGAAAGACTCATGACCGCTGGCTGTGGTGGTACGCGACAGCGTATCCAGGCGGTACGTCCGATCGGCGTCGTTATACACCTTCAGGCCTGGGCCTGTTTGATCGGCACTCGCGGTTGCGGTAGCGTGCTTGCCTCCAGATACAGCGATCGCCATGGTGTTTTTCTGTTGGTTAAGGTCGCCAGCAGCCATGTTGATGCCCATGTTGCCGCTGCCGCCGTTGGCCGAACCGCTCATGTTGGCGTTGTTGGTGGTGGATTGGTTGTAGACCTCGTTGTTGTTTTGGTATTGGGTGACCTTGGCGGTTGCTACCACAGACCCAAAGACAAACGAGCCATCGCCGCTGGCAATAGCGGCAGCGTTGTCTTGTTGGTTGCCGTCGCCTGCTGCAACGTTGACGCCCACGTTACCGGAGGCGCCCGTGGCCGAGTTGGTCATGTTGGCGGTGTTTTTAGTCCCTTCATTGCTGATGTAGTTGTTAGTGCTGGTTTGTTTATCTGTGGCGTTGGCAGTGGCGCCAGCATTGGTGGTGTCTTTTGGATTCATGTGATGACGATGATGATGCTCGTCACCACCTTGGCCAGCTTGTGCAGCAATAGCCATTACCGCAGCGATTGCGAAAACCAGAGGCTTGATTGCCATTGTGGGTTTCATGCTGATTCTCCGTACTTTATTTTTAGGTTAAGTGTTGTTTTTTACCTTTTGGGTCAATCCGCGACCCGTACGCTCAGGGTGTTGGCCGTTCGGTTTCCCACCCCGGCGCTCTGATTCAACTGGATCACCCCACGGCTACCGGTGAAGGCCTGGTCGCTGGTAGCGACCTGGCGATGGCCAGGAGTAAGATCCGTTGAATCGGAGTTGTTGAGCAGCGCCACGTTCTGTTGCATGAGGACGCTGTCGTCGATACTTTGCGGCGTAGCACTGATGCTTATCCGCAGGGCGTTGGCTTGCTGGTTGCTGGCGCCCGAGCTCTGGTTGACCCCCAGTACGCCATTGCCGTTACTGAAGGAGTTGCCTTTAATGGCTGACTGGGCATCGATCCTGGGATCGACATGAGTACGCAACCGTTGGCGAATCTGCGTGGTGGCGCTGGCGTCGGTGTCAATGGCGATGGCACGGGCGTTGGCCTGTTGTTGCTGATCCCCGGCAGCCTGGTTGACCGAGAAGTTGCCTTGGTACTGCCTGCCGGAGTTGTCGATGGTGGCAGTATCGATGACAGGAGATTGGGCAAAGGTCGGCGCACTGCAAAACATGGCCAGAATCAGCAGAGTGCGATTCATTTCATTGTCCCCCCGATAAGATTTTCAGACCGCCCAGGCCTTGCTGGATGGTGCCGTTGATCCTATTGGCAACACCGTTGCCGGAGCCTGCGGAATGTCCAGCGGACAAGCCGGGCAGCTGTGACTGACCATTGATGCTGCCGTTCAGCGCGCCGGTGGCTTGAGTGATCGTGCCAGCGATGCTTGCACCGCTGCTGATGCCGGCAATGTCACCGTCCGTCAATTCGTTGGTTGCACTGATGACTTGTTTGGACGGATTGGCATTGACGGTCAGGGGGTTAGGGTCGGGAACCATAGGGCGGCGAGTCGCGTTACGCGTTTGGACTTCCCGCTGAATGACAATGATCCCATCGGCGGCCTGGACAGGCAGACTGATGACAGAGCTGAACGCACATCCGAGCAGCAGGAGGCGGATAAAGCCTTTATCGATTGTCTCCACGTCGGCACTCCCTCTTCTTTTGTGCGCTGGCCCTAGTCAGCGTTGTGAAGGAGAGAGCAGAAGCTGTGCCGCTTTTTATTTATTGATTGAATTCAATGGGTTAAAGGGTGGGGCAGGAAGGGGGATGTTTGAGCTGTATCAACCGTGAGACGGTGCCCGCCGTCGCGAGCCGGCCGCATCTGTCGAAAAGCTCTAAATCAAGGGTTTGCGGGCGAGTGTATCAATGACTTAACAGTCAGCATGACAAGAGGATGAAGGCCGTTGATAGGGCTGTTGCGATGCACTGGAGTGTTTCAGAAACGGACATATTCCCCCCCAGGATGCAGATGCCATCACGGCTTTAGCAGATACTCAACGGCAGTAAATGCCTGACGACGGCGCTCGGCCCAATCGCCGTTGATGACCTGCAGTCTTTGCTGGTGTTGTTCCAGCCAGGCTTTTGTTGCGTTGAAGAACGCCAGGCGCTGGTTCAGATCCGGTTGGCAGCGCTGGCCGTCATCGGTCCAATCCACCACTTCAGGGGAAAGCAACAAGTGCAGGTCGTAATGCCTGGCCAGCAACGCATTTTCGATCCACGCGGGGCATTCACCAAACAGGGTTTGACTCCACAACACATTGCTCAGCAGGTGTGTGTCGAGAATCAGCAACTCAGGGCGCTTGGTCCGGGCGCTGTCTTCCCATGCCATTTGGCCGCGGGCAATCTCCGGGATATCGGCAAGGCAGGTATCACGAGGGTTCTGTTCAATGAAGTAGCGGACGTACTCACCCACCAGTAGCCCGCCAAAATGCCGTTGAAGCTCTGCCGACAACCAGCTTTTGCCACTGGATTCCGGGCCGGTAAGTACCAATACTTTCATGCGCGCAACGCCGGATCGGCCCGCCACTCACGCCAGCCTTGCACGGCGATCAGCGTAAACAGACCATAGAGGGCAGCTGTCAGGTACAAGCCCTTGTAGATAAACAATCCGACGAAAATCACATCGACGGCAATCCACAGCGGCCAGCATTGCAGGCGTTTTTGCGCCATCCACAATTGCGCCACCAGGCTGAAGCCGGTCAATGCAGCGTCCAGCCAGGGCTGAGCGGCGTCGGTCCAATGGGCCATGGCCGCGCCCAGCAGCAAACTGCCCAAGGCACCGACGGCCAACCCCGTCCACATCGAGCGGCCGTCCAGTTGCGTGACTTGCCGTCCATCCTGCGCTTCGCCGGCACGGGTCCACTGCCACCAGCCGTAGAGCTGCAAGCCGGCGTAGATCACCTGCAACAGCATGTCCGAATACAGCTTCACCTCAAAGAAGATCCAGCTATAGAGCAGCACCATGACCAGTCCGATCGGCCAGCACCAGGGGTTCTGTTTGACCGTCAACCAGACGGCAATCACGCCGAGAGCGGCGGCAAACAGTTCAAGCCCGGACATGACGGTTCCTTGGTGAAGTCGAAAAGGGCGCCGATTGTAACGCAGCTGGGGATTGCGGCGAGGGTGCTCAGGCTAGGCACATTCCTCGTAGCAGCTGGCGAAGCCTGCGTTCGGCTGCGCAGCGGCCGTAAATCCTGCCTCCACGGTTAACCTGAAAAACATCGTGTCTGATTTTTACGACTGCTTCGCAGCCGAACGCAGCCTCGCGGGCTCGGCAGCTGCTACGAATCGTGTAACCGCAGGGGCAGCGTTTCACCGCAAAATGTGTCTACACCCGAAACTGCTTGAGCAGACCATTCAGCTGCTCACTGAGCTCTTTCAAATGCACGCTCGCGGCGCTCGACTGCTCAGCGGCCAATGCGGTGCTGTGAGACAAACCGGCGGCCTGGGTGACGTTCTGGTTGATGTCCTCGACCACATGCGCCTGCTGCAGGGTTGCGCTGGCAATCGATGCGTTCAGACCATTCAGGTTGCGCAGGGCCTGGCCGATCGCGTTCAGGCTGGCACCGGCCAACCCGGCCTGTTCAATGGTCAGTTGCGAGGCCCGACTGCTGTCGCCGATCACTTTGACGGCGGCCTCGGAATGGTTCTGCAAGCGCTCGATCATTGACTGGATTTCAGCCGTGGACTTTTGCGTGCGCTGTGCCAGCAGCCGGACTTCATCGGCCACCACCGCAAAACCCCGTCCTTGCTCACCGGCGCGGGCCGCTTCAATGGCCGCATTGAGCGCCAGCAGATTGGTCTGTTCGGCGATCGAGCGAATCACTTCGAGTACGCTGCCGATCTGTGTGCTTTCAGCGGCCAGGGTGCGGATAACCTCGACGGCTTGATCGATCGTGCTCGACAGCTGATCGATTTGCTGCAAGCTCCCATCGATGTTCACTTGCCCCTGTTGTGCCTGAGCTTCGGCATCGCGCATTTCGCTGGCGGCGTGTTCGGCATTCCTGGCCACGTCCTGCACGCCATAGGTCACTTCATTGATGGCGGTCGCCACCAGCTCCATTTGTTGTGACTGTTGCTGGCTGCGCGCCTGGGCTTGGACTGCATCGTTCCCCAAGTCGCGGGATGACTGCCCCAGAGCACTGGCGGACTGTTGCAACTGGCTGATGACCAGACGCAACTTTGCCGTAAAGGCGTTGAAATGCCGCGCCAACTCGGTCACTTCGTCCTGTCCGTGGGTATCAAGGCTACGGGTCAGATCGCTTTCACCGCTGGCGATATTGGCCATGGCGTTCACGGTTTCCTGGAGTGGACGCAGGATACTGCGCGCAATCAAGATCACCAACAGCGCCATCATCACGGCAATAGCGAGCCCGACAAACGATGTTTGCCACATCTGTGCGTAGAATTCGGCCTGCATATCATCAATGTACACACCCGAACCAATGACCCAGCCCCAGGGTTCGAAGAGTTTCACGTAGGAGGTCTTCTGGACAGGGGTGCTGGCGCCAGGTTTCGGCCAGCGATAGTCAACCACGCCGGCGCCTTTGGCCTTGGCGATAACCACCATCTCGTTGAACAACGCGAAGCCGTCCGGATCCTTGATCGTGGAAAGGTTCTGCCCTTCGAGTTTCGGATTGGTCGGGTGCATGACCATCACGGGCGTCAGGTCGTTGATCCAGAAGTAGTCGCTCTGGTCGTAGCGCAACCCGCGAACCACGCTCAATGCCTGCTTCTGCGCCGCATCGCGGGTCAGGGTACCGGCGGTTTCCAGGTCATGGTAGTAGGCCAGAATGCCGCTGGCCGTCTGCACCACATGTTGGGTTTTCTGTGCCTTGGCTTGATAAAGGTCATCGTGGATCTGCTTGAGCATCAGCACACCCAACGTCAACAGCATCAGCACAGCCACAATCAAGATGAGCCACAAACGACGGCTGATCGACACACTGCGCAAGCTATTCATAACCGTGTACTCCGGGTTTTTGTTCTTGTTCTTGTCATAACCGACCGCCAGCATTGAGGCACGCTTTCGCCTCCGGGCCAACCCTACTCAAGTCTCATAACGGCGCAGCGTTATTCAGGCATGTCTGATAGGATTTCGGCCGCGTCAGTAGAAACCTGAATCAGCGCTGATTTCTCACGAGATTTTTTACGGTTTTGCGTGGGGCTTGAGCGCGTTGTCGTTCAGTGACGCTGATCGCAGTGGACGCTTAAACATTATTAACGAGGCATGCCTTGGAGGCATCGTTTCATTGGGGGATTAATGGATTTTTGGACCGCCGTTCAGGCTTTGATTCTTGGCATTGTAGAAGGACTTACAGAGTTTTTGCCCATCTCCAGTACCGGGCACCAGATTATCGTCGCGGATTTGCTCAACTTCGGTGGCGAGCGCGCGATGGCGTTCAATATCATCATCCAGCTCGGCGCGATCCTGGCCGTGGTCTGGGAGTTTCGCCGCAAGATACTCGACGTGGTGACGGGCTTGCCCACGCAGCGCGGTGCCCAACGGTTTACCGTCAACTTGTTGATCGCTTTCATGCCGGCTGTGGTGTTGGGTGTGATCTTCGCCAATATGATTCATAAGTACCTGTTCAACCCGATCACCGTGGCCACCGCACTGGTAGTGGGCGGGATCATCATGTTGTGGGCTGAGCGTCGCGAGCACACCGTGCACGCTGAAACCGTCGACGAGATCACCTGGAAAGATGCGCTGAAGGTCGGTTTCGCCCAGTGTCTGGCGATGATTCCCGGCACTTCGCGCTCCGGTTCGACGATCATCGGCGGTTTGTTGTTTGGCTTGTCGCGTAAAACCGCCACCGAGTTTTCGTTCTTCCTGGCCATGCCGACCATGGTCGGTGCCGCGGTGTACTCCGGCTATAAGTATCGCGATCTGTTCCAGGCCGCTGACCTTCCGGTGTTCGCCATCGGCTTCATCACTGCATTTGTATTCGCGATGATCGCGGTCAAGGGCTTGCTCAAGTTCATTGCCAGTCACAGCTACGCAGCGTTTGCCTGGTACCGGATCGCATTCGGTTTGCTGATTCTGGCGACCTGGCAGTTCGGTTGGGTCGACTGGGCAGCTGCCGAATCGTGATCAAGCCACGCAATGGGCGCGGGATTCAAAACCCGCGCCTCAAAGGCCTGGTGTTCCTGGTGCTGTGCGCCTTACCGGCTTTTGGTTCGATGCTTCTATGGTGGCGCGGGATTTCGCTGATTCCGCTCGCGGCTTACGCCATCGTCAGCCTGCTGGCGTTCGTGCTGTACTGGAGCGACAAGCGCAAGGCCCGGGCCGACAGCTGGCGTACACCGGAAAACGTGCTGCATGCAGTCGAACTGGCCGGTGGCTGGCCGGGCGCCTTGCTCGCCCAGCAAGTGTTTCGGCACAAGACCCGCAAAGTGTCCTATCAGTTGGTGTTCTGGATCATCGTGCTGCTGCATCAGGTGTTCTGGATCTGGACAGCAGTTTCAAGCTTCAAGCTGTAAGCGGCAAGCCTAAAGCAATAACCCGACCTGCACGCGCTTGGGCAACTTGCTCACCACCAGTTGATGAGAGCGTTGCAGCAAGCTTTGCAGCTCATCGGCGCCAAGCGGGTAGGGCGTTTGCATGATGATCCACTGTGCCCTTGCCAGATAGGGTGCAGGCCCAATGCCCGGGCGGTCGACATGTCCCAGAAACAGCTCTTTGTCGACCTTGAACGCCAATGACTCACCCCGCAGGTTTTGCAGGGCGAACATCTTGTTTCCAGCCACTGAGAACACCCGCACGCCACCCCATTTGTAATCCTCTTGCGCGCCGGGCAGCGCCAGGCAGAAACGCGCCACGTCTTCCTCGTTCATCGGTTTAGCCTTCATAACAATCGATCCCCGCAGGCTTTGAATGATTCGGTCAAATGGTCGATCCAGGCGCGCACCGCCGGTAGCAAACCGCGCCGATGAGGGTAGACCGCCAGCAGCCAACCGCCAGGCAGCGACCACTCGGGCAACAATTGCACCAGTGAGCCGTTTTCCAGTTCCTCTTCGCAGTACATCATCGGCAGCAGGGTGAAGCCAAGACCCGCAAGCACGCAGGCTTTGCGCACGATGAAATCATCGATCCCCAGCCGTGCTTCCAGCGTCAGGTCGCAGGTTTTACCCTGAGCGTCGAGCATGCGCACATGCACCATGCGATCGGCCTCCAGAGCGCCGAGCACCGGAACCTGCTTCAGATCTTCCGGGTTGCTGATCGGGTGATCGCGTAGAAAGGTCGGGCTGGCGATCATCACCATTTGCGCCTGACGCAGGCGCCGGGTAACCAGCAACGGGTCTTCATCTCCCAGATCACGCACTCTCAAGGCAACGTCGATGCCTTCGGTCACCAGATCGACCCGGCGGTTGAGCAACTGCATCTCCAATTGCACATGAGGGAAACGTTCCAGAAACGAGCTGATGACCGATGGCAAAAACTCATGGGCCAGCCCAACGGGGCAGGAAACCCGCAACCGCCCTCGGGGCTCGCTGGACATGCTGGCGACGGCCTCGTCAGCCATCTCGGCCTCCAGCAGCATCGCCTGACAATGGCGCAAATAGCGCTCGCCTACGGCGGTCAACTTGAGCTGGCGAGTGGTGCGCTGGAGCAAGCGGGCGCCCAGGCGCTCTTCAAGTTCGGCGATGCGCCGCGACAGCCGCGACTTGGGAATGCCCAACAGGCGCCCGGCGGCGGCGAAACCGCCGGCTTCGACCACTTTAGCGAAGTAGTAAAGGTCATTGAGGTCTTGCATGGCGTGACTCGACTGTCCTGTCAGTGGGACGAACTATCGCATTGTTGCTGGCTAATCAGCTATTGGTTTCGTCTGTAGGATTGTCCTCACTAGATCGCCCAGTGGCGATCCTCACTTGGAGATCCCACATGAAACTCTTGCACATCGATTCGAGCATCCTTGGCGACAACTCGGCTTCCCGTCAGTTGAGCCACAGTGTCGTCCAGGCCTGGAAAACCGCCGAGCCTGCAGCCGTGGTTACCTACCGCGATCTGGCCGCCGATGCCATCAGCCACTTCTCCTCGACGACGCTGGTCGCTGCCGGTACCACTGCTGAGTTGCGTAATGCCGCACAACAGCACGAAGCCGGGCTGAGCGCCTCGACCCTGGCTGAATTCCTCGCTGCCGATGCCGTCGTGATTGCAGCGCCGATGTACAACTTCACCATCCCGACTCAGCTCAAGGCCTGGATCGACCGCATTGCCGTTGCCGGCCAGACTTTCCGCTACACCGAAGCCGGCCCTGAAGGCCTGTGCGGTAACAAGAAAGTCGTGGTGGTGTCGACTTCTGGCGGTATGCACGTGGGTCAAGCGACGGGCGTAGGTCACGAAGAGTATTTGAAAGTCATGCTGGGCTTCATGGGCATCACCGACATCGAGTTCGTCCGCGCCCATGGCCTGGCTTATGGTGACGACGTTCGCAGCAAAGCCATGAGCGACGCTCAGGCGCACATCAGCGAGCAATTGTTCGCTGCCGCGTAAGGCTTTCGTAAAGAGTTAAGAAGCTCAGGCTATACCCACTAGACTCTGTACCCTGATCGTCGTAAAACGATCGGGGTACGGAGTCTTTCTGTTTCTGAATCAAAAGCGCTGTCGTTTCAGGTGTTGGCCCAGGTTATGCAGTCTCGGGTTATCGGCTCCGTTCTGCTGAGACCTTGAAAGCGGTAAACGCTGGCACAAGGCTCTAAATCCAAGGGATTGGAAAAAAACGGGTATTTCAATCAGGTAACAAGGTGGGGCATCCCATGGTGCGTCTTAGTGCAATGTTACTGATCTGCCTGCTCAGCAGCCTGAATACAGTGCAAGCCGCGTTCGCGCCGCATCCTACTCATTGGAGCGTTGGCTACCATGTGCTGACGTTTCTTGATCCGCTGGATTTGCAGCCGATGCGGGCCATCGCCTTTTACCCGTCGACCGGCATCGAGCATTCAAGCAAGGTCGAGGGCTATCAAATCCAGGCGACCGAAGACGCGAGAGTCGCCATTGGGCGCTTTCCGATGCTGATGCTGTCCCACGGCAACTACGGCACTCCACTGGCCTTGCATGACCTCGCGACATCGCTGGCACGCAAAGGCTTTGTGGTGGTGGCGGTGATTCATCCCGGTGACAACTCCAAGGACCACAGCCGCTTCGGTACGTTGAGCAACCTCTATGGGCGCCCGATCCAGATTTCCGAAGCCATTACCGCATCCCTCGCCGACCCGATGCTGTCGCCGTTCGTCAATCCCGACGAGGTCGGGGTGATCGGTTATTCGGCCGGTGGCGAAACCGCGTTGATTCTCTCGGGCGCCACACCGGACCTGAATCGTCTGCGGCGTTACTGCAAGGAGCGTCCTGACGACGGAGACGCCTGCAGCACCAACGGTGAACTGATTGTCGACCGAGATGACTTGCGGCCAGTCGCTGACCCACGGGTTCACGCCTTGTTGCTGATGGCGCCATTGAGCCTGAAGTTTGGTCGCCACACCCTGGCCGGCGTGCATGTGCCGGTGCTGCTCTACAGCGGCGATGGCGACAAACTGGTCGCGCTCGATAAAAACGCTGCGGCGCTCGCTCGCAAACTACCCATTGCCCCGGATTTCAAACTGCTGGCCGGAGCCGGGCACTTCGTGTTCATGGCGCCGTGTACCAAGGACCAGCTCGCGGCAATGCCGGCTTTGTGCACCGATGCCGACGGCGTTGACCGTGAGGACATTCACCGCAACCTGATCTCCGAAGCCGGGCGTTTCTTTTCCAGTACGCTGAGCAAGCCAAGTCGGGCCGGGATGCAGACCGCCGACGAGACATCCCCGTAGGCAGGCATAACCTGCGCCTACAGTGGGCTGAGTGCTGAGCGACGTTTCAGGAGCAGGGTCAGCCCCAGTCCGGTGATCGACAGTAGTGCGGCGCAGAAGAAGATCCACGAATAACCCAGATTCAGCGCCACCGCACCCATCAATGGCCCGGCAATCGCCAGCGCCAGATCGAAAAACACCGCATAGGCACTCAAACCAGCGCCACGACTGCTGCTCGGCACTTGCTTGATCGCCTCGACACCCAACGCTGGATAAACCAGCGATAGACCGAATCCGGTGAGCCCCGCGCCAATCAACGCCACCGCCGTCGTAGGTGCTAACCACAGCAGGCCAAGCCCCAGGGTTTCGATGCTCATGCAGGCGATGGCCGAGCTGAATCCACCAAAACGGTTGATGCTGGAGATAAACAGCAGGCGTGCGAGGATGAAGCAGATGCCGAAAACCGTCAGGCACCAGGCCGCGCCAGTCCAGCCGCGACTGATATAGAACAAGGTAATAAAGGTAGTCAGTGTGCCGTAGCCAATCGAGGCCAGGCTCAGGCTCGCGCCAAACGGCGCGATGCGCCCGAACACTGCCCAAAACGGCAATCGCTCACCGCGAATCACCGGCACCGAAGGCTTGTTGCGAATCAGCACCAGTGCAGCCAGCGCCAATACTGAGAGCGCAATCCCAAGACTCGCGAACCCCAACTCACCGACCATCACCACACCCAGTGGCGCACCAATGGCAATCGCGCCATACGAGGCAATGCCGTTCCAGGAAATCGAGCGCGCAGTGTGCTCGGCGCCCACTTGTCCCATGCACCAACTGATGGTGCCGACACCGATCAGGCCCTGGGCGATCCCCAGCAACAATCGACCGCCGATCAGAATCAACAGGCTCAGTAATGGCAGGCTTTGCAACAAGGTCGACAGCAACGTCAGCGCCCCACTGAGCACGATGCCCAGCAAGCCATACACAATCGCCCGTTTGGTGCCGATGCTGTCAGACATACGACCCGCCATGGGCCGGCTGAGCAGGGTGGCGAGGTACTGCGAGCCGATGGTCAGGCCGGCGACGATGGCGCTGAACCCCAGTTGCTCATGGACATACCCCGGCAACATCGCGATCGGCAGGCCGATGCAGAGGAACGCAACAAAGGTATAAAAAACGATGGAGACGATCTGCAGGGTGATCGCCATGGAGCTGACGGGAGGTGTTTGTTGCGCAGACATGAGGGCTCGTTCGCGGGCGGGCGGTTAGAGAAGTGCATCATGGCGCGGGCAAGAAATAAAAGGAAGCAGGCTAACGGTTAATTCCCGTGTGAGCTGGCGCAGCCTGCGATCTTTTTCAGGCCAAAAGATCGCAGCCTTCAGCTCCTACGTTGGAATACGTTTCACTGTAGGAGCTGCCGAAGGTTCGGGCACCGTTCGGACGATCTTTTGATCTTAAGAAAACGATGCCTGCGCTAAGATGGCCGACAAACAAAAAAGGGTTCACCACGTTCAATGTCGGAAAAAGACACCATCTCCATTCACCTGGTGCGTGAGGCGCTGTTGCAAAGTTGCGCAGCCGAGGCGGCCAGCGACGAGGTTTTGCACAAAGTCGGCATCGATCCGCATCTGTTGGACATTGCCGAGGCAAGGGTTCCGGCCACCGCTTATGCGCGGCTCTGGCGGTTACTGGCGTGGCGCATGGACGACGAATTCTTTGGCATGGACCCGCGTCAGTTGAAATCCGGCAGTCTGGAGTTTCTCTGCCGTTGCGCCATGGCCCAGCCGACGCTGGCAGCCGGATTGACGTCCGGGCTGGGGTTTCTGTCGTTGATGCTGGAGCGCATGCCGGCGCAGTTGGTTCATCAGCAAAGCCTGGCGGAAATCGTCCTGTTCGAAGACGACCAGGACCCGCGTCGCGCCTTCACTTATTTCACCTACTGGATGATCGTCCATGGCGTTGCCTGCTGGCTGGCCGGGCGACGGATACCGATTCTGGCCATCGAATTGCGCTGCGCGGAGCCGGACTTCTGCGATGACTATAAGGTGATGTTCTCCGAAAACCTGCGCTTCGACCGACCGCGTACACGAATGATTTTCTCGGCCGATTGCCTGGACCTGCCGATCAAGCGCAGCAGCGACGAACTCAAACGCTTTCTGGCCCATGCGCCGGCCAATATCCTGGTCAAGTACCGCGATCCGCAAAGCCTGGCGAGCCGGATCAAACACGATTTGCGGCAACTCCCTGCCGAACAGTGGCCGGAGACCGACAGCCTGGCGCAGCGGCTGTGCATGTCGGCTTCGACACTGCGTCGACGGTTGGCGGAAGAAGGGCAGACCTATCAGGGTTTGAAGGACAGCGTGCGCAAGGAACTGGCGATTGTCTGGTTGGCGGAGCCTTCAATCAGCTTCGCCGAGATCGCCACGCGGCTCGGGTTTGCCGATACCAGTTCGTTCTACAAGGCGTTTCGCAAGTGGTCCGGGTCCAATCCGGGGCATTACCGCAGTTTGATTCTCAACGAAGCCCATTGATCCAGACTTTGTATTGATCGGTCTGGCCTCATCGCGGGCAAGCCTTGCTCCTACGGACTGCGCATTTCTGTAGGAGCAAGGCTTGCCCGCGATGACGTCCGCCCAGACGCCACATCTCTTGAATCTTGGCCAAACCAGTCACGCAACTTGAAAGCTTTGACCATTGTCCTGCGCCGCCCGCGGAGCGAGTATTTCCTGAGTTTTTACGGTTCCCCCAACCTAATAAAAATACAGAGGGATTCTGGCAATGCGCGATTACCTGTCTGCGACTTCACAGTTCAACTATCAGCACACCGTCGATGCTGCGCTCAAAGGCTCGTTGACAGCCCTCAACGCCTGCGTTGAATGCTGCGACCGCCATGCCTTGCCCGGACGCATCGCCTTGTTCTGGGAGGGTCGCGACGGTGCCAGCGCCACGTACACCTTCAGCGACTTGCAGGACAAAGCCGCGCGCTTTGCCAATTTCCTGCTGGCTCAAGGCGTGAGAAAAGGCGACAAGGTTGCGGGCCTCTTGCCACGCAATGTCGAATTACTGATTGTGGTCTTCGCCACCTGGCGTGTCGGCGCGGTCTACCAACCGCTGTTTACCGCCTTCGGCCCGAAAGCCATCGAACACCGCCTCAACAGTTCCGGTGCCGCCGTGGTGGTGACTGACGCGGTCAATCGTCCAAAGCTTGATGAAGTCGCCGACTGCCCGACCATCGTCACCGTCGGTGGCCCGAAAGGTCAGGGCATCGTCCGCGGCGACTTCAGCTTCTGGGCCGAACTGCCCAACTATTCTGCTCAATGCGAACCGCTGCTGCTGAGCGGCGAAGACCCATTCCTGCTGATGTTCACTTCGGGCACCACCGGCCCGTCGAAAGCCCTGTCGGTGCCGCTGAAGGCGATTGTTGCATTCCAGAGCTACACCCGTGACGCGGTGGACCTGCGCCCTGAAGATGCGTTCTGGAACGTCGCCGATCCGGGCTGGGCCTATGGCATCTATTTCGGCGTGACCGGGCCGTTGTCCATGGGCCATCCGATCACCTTTTACGATGGTCCGTTCACCCTCGAAAGCACCTGCCGGGTGATCAACAAATACGGCATCACCAATCTCACCGGTTCACCGACCGCGTACCGTTTGCTGATCGCTGGCGGCGATGAGTTCGCCCGTTCGATCAAAGGCAAACTGCGCATTGTCAGCAGCGCCGGTGAACCGTTGAACCCGGAAGTGATCCGCTGGTTCGCCGACAACCTCGAGGTGGTGATCCACGACCATTACGGCCAGACCGAACTCGGCATGGTGCTGTGCAACCACCACGGCCTTGAGCATCCGGTCCATGTCGGCGCGGCAGGGTTTGCGTCGCCCGGTCACCGAATCGTGGTGCTGGATGAGGCCTGCAACGAATTGTCGGTCGGTCAGCCAGGGATCCTCGCCATCGATCGCACACAATCACCGATGTGCTGGTTCGCCGGTTACGAAGGCGCGCCGACCAAGGCCTTCGTCGGCAACTATTACTTGAGTGGCGATACCGTCGAGTTGAACCCGGACGGCAGCATCAGCTTCGTCGGCCGCAGCGACGACGTAATCACCACCTCCGGCTACCGGGTCGGCCCGTTCGATGTGGAGAGTGCATTGATCGAGCATCCCGCGGTGGTTGAAGCGGCCGTGATCGGCAAACCGGATCCGGAACGCACCGAACTGGTGAAAGCCTTCGTCGTGCTGAGCGCGCAGTACCGTGCTTCGCCCGAGCTTGTCGAGGAGCTGCGTCAGCACGTGCGCAAACGTCTGGCGGCACACTCATACCCACGTGAAATCGAATTTGTCAGCGAATTGCCGAAAACCCCAAGCGGTAAATTGCAGCGCTTTATCTTGCGCAACCAGGAAATCGCCAAGGCTCAAGAGGCCGTAGCGAAGAACGTTTCAGCTTGAATCCAAGGAAACAATGATGCAGATCGAAAACAAGGTTTTTCTCGTCACCGGCGGTGCGTCGGGTCTGGGCGCGGCCACCGCTGAAATGCTGGTGGGCGCCGGTGCCAAAGTGATGCTGGTGGACTTGAATGCCGAAGCCGTCGCCGCTCAGGCAAAACGGCTCGGCGTGCACTGCGTCGTGGCGGACATCAGTCAGGAAGCGGCAGCTGAATCGGCAGTGCAAGCGACAGTCGCAGCCTTTGGTGGCCTGCATGGGTTGGTCAACTGTGCCGGCGTGGTCCGCGGCGAGAAAATCCTCGGCAAGAACGGCCCGCACGCGCTGGCAAGTTTTAGCCAGGTGATCAACGTCAACCTGATCGGCAGCTTCAACATGCTGCGCCTGGCGGCTGCGGCGATCGCCGAAACCGAAGCCAATGAAGACGGCGAGCGCGGGGTGATCATCAATACCGCCTCGGTGGCCGCCTTCGACGGCCAGATCGGCCAGGCCGCTTACGCCGCTTCCAAAGGTGCGATTGCCAGTCTGACCTTGCCCGCCGCTCGTGAACTGGCGCGCTTCGGCATCCGCGTGATGACCATCGCTCCCGGTATCTTCGAAACCCCAATGATGGCCGGTATGACCCAGGAAGTCCGTGACTCGCTGGCTGCTGGCGTACCGTTCCCGCCACGCTTGGGTAAACCGGTTGAGTACGCCGCGCTGGTCAGGCATATCATAGAAAACAGCATGCTCAACGGCGAGGTGATCCGTCTCGACGGTGCCTTGCGTATGGCCGCCAAATAAGGAGTATTTGTCATGACTATTACCCACGATCCAATCGTTATCGTCAGCGCCGTCCGCACCCCGATGGGCGGTTTTCAAGGTGAACTGAAAAGCCTCACCGCTCCACAACTGGGCGCTGCGGCGATTCGCGCTGCTGTCGAGCGTGCCGGTGTGGCTGCCGACGCGGTAGAAGAAGTGCTGTTTGGTTGCGTGCTGTCCGCCGGCCTCGGTCAGGCCCCGGCACGTCAAGCTGCGCTGGGCGCCGGGTTGGACAAATCGACCCGTTGCACCACCCTGAACAAAATGTGTGGTTCGGGCATGGAAGCCGCCATCCTGGCCCACGACATGCTGCTGGCTGGCAGTGCCGACGTGGTGGTTGCTGGCGGGATGGAAAGCATGTCCAACGCACCTTACCTGTTGGACCGCGCCCGCAGCGGTTACCGCATGGGCCACGGCAAAGTGCTCGATCATATGTTCCTCGATGGTCTGGAAGATGCCTACGACAAGGGCCGCCTGATGGGCACCTTCGCCGAGGATTGCGCCGAAGCCAACGGCTTCACTCGTGAAGCGCAGGATGAATTTGCAATCGCTTCGACCACCCGTGCCCAACAGGCGATCAAGGACGGCAGTTTCACTGCTGAAATCGTTCCGCTTTCAGTCATGGTCGGTAAAGAGCAAAAGCTCATCACCGATGACGAACAACCACCGAAAGCCAATCTGGACAAGATCGCCAGCCTGAAACCGGCGTTCCGCGACGGCGGTACGGTGACGGCGGCCAACTCCAGCTCGATTTCCGACGGCGCGGCGGCGTTGCTGCTGATGCGTCGTTCGGAAGCTGAAAAACGCGGCCTGAAACCCCTTGCGGTGATCCACGGTCATGCAGCCTTCGCTGATACGCCGGGGCTGTTCCCGGTGGCACCGGTGGGCGCGATCAAGAAACTGCTGAAGAAAACCGGCTGGTCGCTGGATGAAGTCGAGCTGTTCGAAGTCAACGAAGCCTTCGCGGTGGTCAGCCTGGTGACCATGACCAAGCTGGAAATCCCCCACAGCAAGGTCAACGTCCACGGCGGCGCCTGTGCCTTGGGTCACCCGATTGGTGCTTCTGGCGCACGGATACTGGTGACCTTGCTCTCGGCCCTGCGCCAGAAAGGCCTGAAGCGCGGCGTTGCAGCGATCTGCATCGGCGGCGGTGAAGCCACGGCCATGGCCGTTGAATGCCTGTATTAAGGAATCAACATGCTACCGACTGACGAACAACTACAAATCAGCGACGCGGCCCGGCAATTTGCCCAGGAACGGCTCAAACCGTTCGCCGCCGAGTGGGATCGTGAACACCGCTTTCCCAAGGAAGCCATCGGCGAGATGGCCGAGCTGGGCTTCTTCGGCATGCTGGTGCCGGAGCAGTGGGGCGGTTGCGACACCGGTTACCTGGCGTACGCCATGGCCCTGGAAGAAATCGCCGCCGGCGATGGCGCCTGCTCGACCATCATGAGCGTGCACAACTCGGTGGGTTGCGTGCCGATCCTCAAGTTCGGCAACGACGACCAGAAAGAGCGCTTCCTCAAACCCTTGGCCAGTGGCGCTATGCTCGGGGCGTTCGCGCTGACCGAGCCGCAGGCCGGTTCCGACGCCAGCAGCCTGAAAACCCGTGCCCGCCTGAACGGCGATCACTACGTGCTCAACGGCTGCAAGCAGTTCATCACCTCGGGGCAAAACGCCGGGGTGGTGATCGTCTTCGCGGTCACTGATCCGAGTGCCGGCAAACGCGGGATCAGCGCTTTCATCGTGCCCACCGATTCACCGGGCTACAAGGTTGCGCGGGTCGAAGACAAACTCGGCCAACACGCCTCGGACACCTGCCAGATCCTCTTTGAGGATGTGAAAGTGCCGGTGGCCAATCGGCTGGGCGAGGAGGGCGAAGGCTACAAAATCGCCTTGGCCAACCTTGAAGGTGGGCGCGTCGGGATTGCCTCGCAATCGGTCGGCATGGCCCGCGCGGCGTTCGAAGCGGCCCGCGATTACGCCCGTGAGCGCGAGAGTTTCGGCAAAGCGATCATCGAGCATCAGGCAGTAGCCTTTCGACTGGCTGATATGGCCACGCAAATCGCCGTCGCCCGGCAGATGGTGCATTACGCCGCCGCCCTGCGTGACAGCGGTAAACCCGCGCTGGTGGAAGCCTCGATGGCCAAGCTGTTCGCCTCGGAAATGGCCGAGAAGGTCTGCTCGATGGCGTTGCAAACCCTCGGTGGTTACGGTTATCTGAGCGACTTCCCGCTGGAGCGGATTTACCGCGACGTGCGGGTTTGTCAGATCTACGAAGGCACCAGCGATATTCAGCGCATGGTCATTTCGCGCAATCTTTAAATAGGACATTTTTTGTGAACGATAAGCGCATGAGCTACGAAACGATTTTGTTGGAAGTCCAGGGCCGCGTGGGTCTGATCACCCTCAACCGCCCGCAAGCCCTGAATGCCTTGAACGCGCAGATTGTCAGCGAGTTGAACCACGCGCTGGACGGTCTGGAAGCCAATCCGGAAATCGGCTGCATCGTGCTGACTGGCTCGAAAAAAGCCTTTGCCGCCGGCGCCGACATCAAGGAAATGGCCGAGCTGACCTATCCGCAGATCTACCTCGACGACCTGTTCAGCGACAGCGATCGGGTTGCCAACCGACGTAAGCCGATCATTGCCGCTGTCGCCGGTTTTGCCTTGGGTGGCGGTTGTGAGTTGGCGCTGATGTGCGATTTCATTCTGGCCGGCGACAACGCCAAATTCGGTCAGCCGGAAATCAACCTTGGCGTGCTGCCGGGCATGGGCGGCACCCAGCGCCTGACCCGCGCGGTAGGCAAAGCCAAAGCCATGGAGATGTGCCTCAGTGGCCGCTTGATCGACGCGGTGGAAGCGGAGCGCTGTGGCATCGTTGCGCGCATCGTGCCAGTGGATGAACTGCTGGATGAAGCATTGAAAGTTGCAGCGCTGATCGCCAAAAAGTCCTTGCCGATTGCGATGATGGTCAAGGAAAGCGTCAATCGCGCCTTTGAAGTCAGCCTGTCTGAAGGCGTGCGTTTTGAACGCCGGGTGTTCCATGCGGCGTTTGCCACACAGGATCAGAAAGAAGGCATGGCAGCGTTTATTGCCAAGCGTGAGGCCGAGTTCGTCGGTAAGTAATGCAGCGTCCTCACTGACGTCATCGCGAGCAAGCTCGCTCCCACATTAGATCTCCGGTACTCAGAGGTCCTTGTGGGAGCGAGCTTGCTCGCGATGCTTTTAGGCTTTACACCAGATAGTTCTTCAACTCCCGCGCAATCACCATCCGCTGAATCTCGCTCGACCCTTCGTAAATCTGCGTGATCCGCGCATCGCGGTAATAGCGCTCCACCGGATAATCTTCCAGATAGCCGTAGCCGCCGTGGATCTGTATGGCGGACGAGCAGACCTTCTCGGCCATCTCCGACGCAAACAGCTTGGCCTGCGAGGCTTCCGACAGGCAGGGCTTGCCGGCGCTGCGTAACCGAGCGGCGTGGAGGATCAGCAAACGCGCGGCGTTCAGTTGCATGTGCATGTCGGCCAGCATGTTGGCGACGCTTTGGTGCTCGATGATCGGCTTGTCGAACTGCACACGGTCACGGGCATAAGCCAGCGCTGCTTCGAAGGCTGCACGCGCGATGCCCAGTGCCTGCGCGGCGATGCCAATGCGACCGCCTTCAAGGTTGGACAAGGCAATCGCCAGCCCCTTGCCGCGTTCGCCCAGCAGGTTGGCTTCGGGGACGATGCAGTTGTTCAGCGTCACCGCACAGGTGTCGGAAGCACGGATGCCCATCTTGTGTTCGCTGCGGTCGACGATAAACCCCGGGGTGTTGGTCGGCACCAGAAACGCTGACAAGCCTTTTTTGCCCAGGTCCGGATCGGTCACCGCAAACACAATCGCCAGTTTGGCCCGTTTGCCGTTGCTGACGAACTGCTTGGCGCCATTGATCACCCACTGGCCGTCGCGCAGTTCGGCGCGGGTGCGCAGGTTGTGCGCTTCGGAACCGGCCTGCGGCTCGGTCAGGCAGAAGCAGCCGATGGCCTGACCGCTGGCCAGATCGGCCAGCCAGGTCTGTTTCTGTTCTTCAGTGCCGTAGTTGAGGACCGGTCCGCAGCCCACTGAGTTGTGAATGCTCATCAAGGCACCGGTGGCGCCGTCGCCGGCAGAAATCTCTTCCACCGCCAGGGCGTAGGCCACGTAGTCGACGTAAGTACCGCCCCATTCCTCGGGAACCACCATGCCGAGCAAACCCAGCTCGCCCATTTTTTTCACCAGCGCGTCGTCGATCCAGCCGGCTTTTTCCCAAGCCTGGGCGTGGGGGGCGATTTCGCCGCGGGCAAAATCCCGGGCCATGTCGCGGATCATCACTTGTTCTTCGGTCAGTTCGATATCGTGCATGGCTCAGCTCCCGCTCTGGTCAAAACCGCTGAAGAAACTCGCAACCTGTCTGGCGTCCAGCGCCTGCACGGTCGGAGGATTCCAGCGTGGGCTCTTGTCTTTGTCGATCAGCAAGGCACGGACGCCTTCGATCAGGTCGCCGCGGTCGAACCACTGGCGATCCAGATGCAGTTCGAGGGCGAAGCAGTTTTCCAGGCTCAGCTGACGACCACGTCGCAACATCTCTAACGTTACACCCATGGCCAGCGGTGAACGACTGTCGAGCAGGTCGGCGGTGGTGATTGCCCAGTCGTGGCTGTCGGCAATCGTAACCTTGCGCAGTTGCTCAACGATGCTCGGCATATCCGGCAGGGCGAAGAAGTGGTCGATCGCCGGCCGCAGTGCCTGCAACGGTGCGTCGGGCAGTTGCTGTACCGCGAGTTTGGCCAGCAGACCTTGCAGGTCCTTGAGCGGGGTGTCGTGCCACGTGAGGCTGTCGAGGCGTTGATCCAGTTCGGCGAGCCTGGCGCTTTCCAGATACCAGTCGGCCAGCCCGCAATACAGCGCATCGGCGGCGCGAATCTGCACACCACTGACGCCAAGGTAAATGCCCAGCTCGCCGGGAATTCGCGGCAGGAAGTAGCTGCCGCCAACGTCCGGGAAGTAACCGATGGCCACTTCCGGCATCGCCAGCCGACTGCGTTCGGTGACGACTCGCAGGTCTGCGCCTTGCACCAGACCCATGCCGCCGCCGAGGACGAAACCGTCCATCAGCGCCAGCACTGGTTTGCGGTAATGGTGGATCGCCAGGTCGAGGGCGTATTCCTCGACGAAGAAGTCTTCATGCAGGGTGTCGCCGCTTTTGAAACTGTCGTACAGCGAGCGGATATCGCCGCCGGCGCAGAAGGCTTTCTCGCCAGCACCGCGCAGCACCACGGCGTGGATGTGTGGGTCACGGGACCAGACATCGAGCTGTTGGTGCAGGCTGCGGACCATGTCCAGGGTCATGGCATTGAGGCCGGCGGGGCGATTGAGGGTCAGGTGGCCAATGTGGTTGCGGACCTCGGCCAGCACTTCGTTGGCGGTGGCATCAATGCCTTGGGTCGCCTGGGATGAAACCTGAGCAGTCATCACTAACTCCCTGCTTTTATTGTTCTTTATAGAAGTGTTCGCGCGCGAACGATGCCGGATCGTAGCAGTGCAAATTTGCGATGTACAACCCGGATAGATGCAGGTCCGGTCTGCATTTTTGCAATACCCGCAGGCTCATCCATCGCATAAATACCCTAATAGGGCATTCACGACAGAATCGGCTGTGAAAATGCCGACATCAGCACAAGCGAGCTGTCTGCGACGGTCCTTTCGACACCTCGACACAATCGTCTGTTGGCATTCTGGCGTTCCATTCGAAGCCGTCTGCGCCAAGGGTTTCAGGGTGGGGTGTGGCCGGCCTTTGGCGGTGCACCGAACACAAACAATAAGAACGCTGCTGCGGCAGATGCCGCATCGACTCTCAGTTCCTGCCCATAAAGGCGTCCAGGCATCTGTGCCCGGTCGCGATAATTCCAAACAAATCGGGACTTATGAAGATGAAAACCCAATGGCTGACTTTGCCTGTACTCGCATTGATGTTCTGCTCGGCCGGCGCTAGCGCCAAGGAGTGGACCGAGCTGCGCTTCGGTACCAACCCAAGCTACCCGCCGTTTGAGTCGACCACCGCCGACGGTGGCGTGCAAGGCTTTGGCGTGGACCTGGGCAACGCGATCTGCGCCGAACTGAAGCTCAAGTGTGTGTGGGTCAGCAATGACTTCGACGGGCTGATTCCTGCGCTCAAGGCTGGCAAGTTCGACGCCATCGAGTCGTCGATGACCGTCACTGACGCACGCAAGAAGCAGATCGATTTCACCGACCGCCTGTATGCCGGGCCGACCGCCATTGTCACCCGCAAGGATTCAGGTCTTGAGCCCACCGCCGAGTCGCTCAAGGGCAAGACCCTGGGCTTCATGCAAGGCACCATTCAGGAAACCTACGCCAGGGCCAAACTGGCGCCGGGCGGGGTGAAACTGCGGGCCTATCAGAATCAGGATCAGGTCTACTCCGATCTGGTTTACGGCCGCCTCGACGCTTCGATTCAGGACAAGCTGCAAGCGCAGATGAGCTTCCTTGAATCGCCACAAGGCGCCCAATTCAAGAACAGCGAAGGCATCAGTGACCCGCTGGTACCGGCGGAAATCGCCATCGGCCTGCGCAAGGACAATGACGAGCTCAAAGGCATGCTGAATACCGCCATCAAGGCCCTGCACGAGAAGGGCATCTACGCGCAGATCCAGCGCAAGTACTTCGGCGATCTCGACCTTTACAACAACTGATCCCCGCGCCCTCGACACTGCGCCGTGACTGACGGCGCAGTGTCGAACGTTGGCGCATCGATACAGGTGACTTGCGTGAATACCTTCCTGACTGTTCTGGGCCTGGATCTCTCGGCTCTGCAAGGCTATGGCCCACTGTTGCTGCACGGCACCTGGGTGACGATCAAACTCTCGGCGTTGTCGTTGCTGGTGAGCATGCTGATGGGGCTGCTCGGCGCTGCGGCCAAGCTCTCGCCGTTGCGAGTGCTCAATCTGCCGGCGACCTTCTACACGACGTTAATCCGCGGCGTTCCAGACCTGGTGTTGATGCTGCTGATTTTCTACAGCCTGCAAGGCTGGTTGAGCAGCCTCACCGAGGCGCTGGGCTGGGCCTACATGGAAATCGATCCGTTCGTGGCCGGCATCGTCACCCTCGGGTTTATCTACGGCGCGTATTTCACCGAGACCTTTCGCGGCGCGATCATGAGCATCCCGCGCGGTCAGCAAGAGGCCGCCGCATCCTTTGGCTTGAGCCGCTGGCAGCGTTTTCGCTTTGTGGTGTTCCCGCAAATGATGCGCTTTGCCTTGCCGAGCCTGGGCAACAACTGGCTGGTGCTGCTCAAGGCCACGGCGCTGGTGTCGATCATTGGTTTGTCGGACCTGGTCAAGGTCGCGCAGGAGGCCGGCAAAAGCACCTTCAACATGCTGGATTTTCTATTGCTGGCGGCAGCGCTGTACCTGCTGATCACCAGCGCCTCGAACTATGTTCTGCGCGTGCTTGAACGGCGCTACAACCAGGGCGTACGGGGGATGACGCGATGATCGAATTGATCTCCGAATACTGGAAACCTTTCCTCTTCAGCGATGGCTACAACCTCACCGGTTTGACCATGACCTTATGGCTGCTGGTGGTGAGCATCGTGCTCGGGTTCTGCCTGTCGCTGCCGCTGGCGATCATGCGCACGTCCGGCTGGGGCCTGCTGCGCTGGCCGGTGCAGCTGTTTACCTACGTGTTTCGCGGCACGCCGCTGTATATCCAGTTGCTGATTTGCTACAGCGGGATCTACGGCATCGCAGTGGTTCGTTCGCAACCGTTGCTTGAAGCGTTCTTTCGCGATGCGATGAATTGCACCTTGCTGGCCTTCACCCTCAATACCTGTGCGTACACCGTCGAGATCTTCGCCGGGGCGATTCGCAGCATTCCCTACGGTGAAATCGAAGCCGCCCACGCCTACGGCCTGAGTGGCTGGCGTTTGTATGTGCAGTTGATTCTTCCCTCGGCGTTGCGTCGGGCGCTGCCGTATTACAGCAACGAAGTGATCCTGATGCTGCACGCCACGTCCGTGGCCTTCACCGCGACCATTCCGGACATCCTCAAGGTCGCTCGGGACGCGAATGCCGCGACCTTCATGACCTTCCAGGCATTCGGTATCGCCGGGCTGCTGTACCTCGCGCTGTCATTCGGCCTGGTCGGCGCGTTTCGTCTCGCAGAGAAGCGTTGGCTGAATTTCCTCGGGCCGGCTCACTGAAATCTGGAGCCGGCTTTTTTCCTCCCTCTTTCTGTCCAGAACGCTGTCGCCAACGGCAGCGCTCCAGGAGTGTTCCATGTACAAGCTGACCGTTGAAAATCTGTATAAACGCTTTGGTGACAACGAAGTGCTCAAGGGCGTCTCGTTGAATGCCCGCGCCGGTGATGTGGTGAGCATGATTGGCGCCAGTGGCTCCGGCAAAAGCACTATGCTGCGGTGTATCAACTTCCTTGAACGGGCAGATGATGGCGCCATCGAGCTGGACGGCGAGCGGATCGTCACCTGTCAGGCGGCCGGTGGCATGCGCGTTGCCAATCCGGCGCAGTTGCAGCGCTTGCGTACACGGCTGGCGATGGTGTTTCAGCACTTCAACCTGTGGAGTCATCTGACGGTGCTGGAGAACATCACGCTCGCGCCGTGCAAGGTTCTGGGTGTCAGCCGCAAGGATGCTGATGCCAGCGCCCGGGCCTACCTGGACAAGGTTGGTCTGCCGCAACGCGTGGCCGAGCAGTACCCGGCATTCCTGTCCGGCGGCCAGCAGCAACGAGTGGCAATTGCTCGGGCGTTGGCGGTGGAGCCACAGATTCTGTTGTTCGATGAGCCGACCTCGGCCCTCGACCCGGAACTGGTGGGTGAAGTATTGAAGGTGATTCAGGCTTTGGCCGAAGAAGGCCGGACCATGTTGATGGTGACCCACGAAATGGGCTTTGCCCGGCAGGTGTCCAGTCAGGTGCTGTTCCTGCATCAAGGCCGGGTCGAAGAGCAGGGCGATGCAACGATTCTCGACCAGCCAAAAAGCGAGCGTTTGCAGCAATTTTTATCGGGCCGTTTGAAGTGAGGCAAAACGTACATGGCGGACATCCGCGATATGTCGATCGTGCTTGATCGAATCGATCAGGCAATCATTGAGGTGCTGCGCCACGAAGGGCGCATCACCTATCAGAAGCTTTCCGAGCGCGTGCACCTGACGCCAAGGCCATGCCTTGAGCGGGTGCGCAAGCTCGAACAGCTCGGCGTCATTCGGGGCTACGGGGCAATTCTCGACGAGAAAAAACTGACCCCCGGTTTGTCGCTGCTGGTGCTGGTGGCGTTGTCGAACCAGAGCGGACGCGCCGCACAGAAAGCTTTCGAAGCCAAAGTCCGCGCCTGTCCGCAGGTGCTGGAGTGCCAATTGATCAGCGGTGCCTTCGACTACAGCCTGCGGATGCGCTGTCGCGACATGGAACACTATCGGGTGCTGACCGAAGTCTGGTTCGACGACCCGGACCTGCACATCGACAAACTGGTCAGCCACCCTGAGCTGGCGATGGTAAAAACCTCCACCTGGAACGGCTAAGCGCCGACTTCCAAATTCCGCTGATTCCGTAGCAGCTGGCGCAGCCTGCGTTCGGCTGCGCAGCAGTCGTAAATGCCGACGACTCGGTGAGTCTGAAGCACCGCAGAGCATGGTTTTACGAGCGCTGCGCACTCGAACGCAGGCTGCACCAGCTGCTACGGTAATCATCGATTTCAGACGATTTATCACGCCCACCAAATCGGCTGCAAGCCCCATCGTTTTCAGCCATTTCCTGCACTGCCTCCCTCCTTATCAGCCGGGTTTTTCCGGCACCGAATCAGACAATGAGCACCTCTCAACCCTCATTGATTCTGTGCCCATGCAAACCACCAATACCGTTTTGATGATTCGCCCGACACGTTTCTCCTTCAACCAGGACACGGCCGCCAACAACCGTTTCCAGCGTCCGGCGGCGGCGGCCGAAGACGTACAACTCAAGGCCCTGCAAGAGTTCGACGGTTACGTCGCGGTCCTGCGTGAGCACGGGGTTGAAGTCATGGTGCATAACGACAGCGAAGCACCGCATACCCCGGACTCGATCTTTCCGAACAATTGGTGGAGCAGCCATCCCGACGGCACGCTCGTGCTGTACCCGATGCAAGGCCATAACCGCCGTCTTGAGCGCGACAAAGGCGTAATCGAATGGCTGCGAGACGGGTATCGCGTCGAGCAATTGCTCGATCTTTCCAGTCTTGAGCAGCAAGAAGTATTTCTTGAAGGCACCGGCAGCATGGTCCTCGATCGGGAACAACGGATCTGCTACGCCGGGTATTCGACCCGCACGCATGCCAAGGCCTTGGATCAAGTGGTCGGGCACCTCGGTTATGAACTCTGCGCATTCAATGCGATGGACCGCAACGGCGTGCCGATTTATCACACCAACGTGATGATGAGCGTCGGCACGCGCCTGGCGGTGGCGTGCTTCGACTCGGTCAATGATCGAAACGAACGTTCAGCGTTGCATTCGCGCCTGGAGCGCAGCGGCAAGCAGGTCATGACCCTGAGCTTCGATCAGTTGGAGTCGTTCGCCGGCAACATGCTTGAAGTGCACAACGCCGCTGGCGAGCCGTTGCTGGTGATGTCGCGCACGGCCTGGCGGTCGCTGCATGCCGACCAGCGCCGGATGGTCCAAGCGCACGCCAAACCGCTACCCGTAAACATCGACACCATCGAGCGGATTGGCGGCGGCAGTGCGCGCTGCATGCTCGCGGAAGTCTATCTGCCTAAACGCGTGAGCCCACAGGAGCACCATTGATGATCGTCCGTCCTGCAACGATGAATGACCTGCCGGCGCTGCTGGCACTGGCCCACAGCGCCGGCACCGGTTTGACCACCTTGCCGGCTGATGCCGGGCGTTTGCGTCAGCGCCTGGAGTGGGCCGAAAAAACCTTCGCTGGCGAAGCCGAACGGGGTGATGCCGATTACCTGTTTGTGCTGGAGTCAGACAACGGCGAAGCAGTCGGTATCTGCGCGCTGGCGGGCGCGGTTGGGCTGCGCGAGCCCTGGTACAACTACCGGATGGGGCTGTTTGTCGCCGCCTCGAAAAATCTCGGGATCAATCAGCAATTGCCGACGCTGTTTCTGGGCAATGACATGACCGGGCAATCGGAACTCTGCTCGCTGTTTCTGCACGCCGGGCATCGCAGCGGTTTGAATGGTCGGTTGTTGTCCAAGGCACGGTTTCTGTTTCTCGCCGAGTTCCGCCAGTACTTTGGTGACAAGGTGATCGCCGAGATGCGTGGTTATTCGGACGAAGAGGGCGTCTCGCCGTTCTGGGAAGGACTGGGTCGGCACTTTTTCAAGATGGATTTCGCCGACGCTGATTACCTCACCGGGCTGGGTAACAAGACCTTCATTGCCGAGCTGATGCCCAAGTTTCCGCTGCCGACCTGCTTGCTGCCCGAGGCTGCGCGGGCGACGATCGGCCGGGTTCATCCCAACACCGAGCCGGCACTGGGGATGCTCAAGGCTGAAGGGTTCGAGCACAAGGACTACATCGACATCTTTGACGGCGGCCCGTTGATCGAGTGCGCAACCGGCGACATCCGCGCCGTGCGCGACAGCCAGGTGTTGCAGTTGAGCATTGGCACACCCGGAGAGCAGGCGGCGGTCTATCTGATTCACAACCGCCAGTTTGCCGATTGCCGGATTACCGCAGCGCCGGCGCGGGTCGCTGCCGGGACCTTGATTGTCGATGTGCAAACCGCCAAGGCACTCGGGGTGAGTGCGGGTGCTTCGGTGCGGGCGGTGAGCCTGGCAGTGCCGGCTCGGCAGTTGTCGGCGGCTTAGCGGCTGCCGAACGCTTCACCGATGCTGCGGCGTTTAGCGTGTAACTCGCTGGCGTGGATCAACTGCTCAAGGTCCTCGGGCGTGACGTCAAAGAACTCCTGCATGTCGGCCAAGGCCAGCTTGAGGTCTTCGGCGGTAATCGCCAGCGCATCTGCCGGTGGATGATCGGCGGGCACCACGGCAGCCGGTTCGCTGTGACCCTTGGGGTAACGGATTCGGGTCAGGTTGTTATAGGCCAGGGCGCTGAGCAGCATGCACGTCGCGGCGAGCATCACCGGCCCGAGCGCGCGCCAGTCCATGGCGATGGTCGCCGGATCGGCCAGTACCAGCAGTAACGCCAACGCACCGGCCGGCGGGTGCAGACAACGCAGCCAGCACATCAGCATCAGCGCCATGCCGGCCGCCAGGCAGGCGCTGCCCAGCGTGCGCCCGAGCACATGGGCCACCAGCAGCGACACCACTGCCGCGCAGAGGTAGCCGCCGAGAATCGACCAGGGCTGCGCCAGTGCGCCGGACGACACCGCAAACAGCAACACCGCCGATGCGCCCAACGGGCCGATCAAGTGTAAGGCCACGTCTATGCCGAATACCTGGCCGCAGACCCAGACACTCAGCAGTGTGCCCAGAGACATACCAATAGCGGCGCGGCTCCATTCGGAGGGGCGGGTGTTGATGGCAGCGGGTATCCAGCGAGCGAGCATAACGAAAACGATCCAGTGGCAAAGAACAGGCAAAAAGAAGGGCTTGTCTGGATCACCAGAAAGCCCTTTAAGCGTTCCAACATTTGGGGGAGGAACCGGCACAGTGTGCCGATCTATCCGCCAACTGACAAATTCATATTAATGCGGTTTAAATGCATTATTTTTGAAGTATGGCGACGCGTCGGCCGCTCAGGAAACACAGCAGACCACCCATGGCCGTCATTGCACTGAGAGCATAGAACATCGTAGCCGGTGCGCTGTGGGTCAACAAAAAGCCGCAAATCACCGGACTCGCCGCGCCGCCCAGCGCCGCGAGGTTCTGCGCGCCGTAGTAGCTGCCGCGCAGTTCTTCCGGGGCCAGAGTGTCGACGAACAGGAACTCTGCCGGGTAGATGATCATTTCGCCCAGGGTGAAGACAAACATCGCCAGGCACCACTGCACCGGGTTCTGCGCGAAGCTGAAGCCGATCAACCCGAGGATGAACAGGCTACTGCCGATGACGATCCAGTAACGCAGTTGCTCGCGCTTGAGGAAACGGCCGATCTGGTACTGCAAGAGAATCACGCTGATCGCGTTGCAGGCGAGAATCGCTGCCATGGTTTGCAGTGCAACGTGCTCGTTTTGCGTCACCAGCAGGTATTGCGACAGGTACAGGGTGAAACGCCCGTGAACCACTGTGCTGAGCAGACAACCGCAGGTGAACATGATCAGCGTGCGGTCGTTTTTCAGGGTCACCAGGGTTTTCAGAAAGCTTTGTGGCTGGCCAATAGCGGCTTGCTTGGCCGACCCCGGAATCCCTCTCATCAGGAAGGTACTGAAAAACGCGATGCCACCGGCAATCAGGAACGGTGCCAGTGGCTGCACCCCGGCGATGACCACGCCGAGCATCGGGCCGGTGGCGTAGCCAATGTTGGTCAGGGTGTAGCGCAGCGAAAACGCCTTGGCTCGCTGGCCCATCGGCAGGTTTTCACTGAGGATGGCTTTGGAGCCGATCAGAAACAGTGCCGAAGCGGTCTCGGTAATCACCAACGTCAGCGTGGTCAGGTAAAGGTTGTGGGCGAAGGTCAGCAGGACGAAGCCGATAGAACTGGAGAGCATCGCCAGAATCAGCAACCGGCGCTTCTCCAGACGGTCGATGATGTAACCGCCATACAGCGCAAGCAGGGTGGCAATGAACACCGCGATGCCCAACAGCAGGCCGACGTCCTGCTGGTTCAGGCCCAGCTTGTTGCTGAGGAACAGTGTCAGCAGCGGGCTGGTGATGGCGCGGCTGACGACGATGGTCAGCGAGCAGATCATCAAGCGACGAATAACGAGCGAGTAAGTAGCCACGGTGGTGCGGATGTCCTTATTCAGATTTAGCAATGCGGCGACGCCATTCGCGAGCATCGGAACGCCGCCCGGCCCGCTCCCACAAAAGCACTACAGCACTTGTGGGAGCGGGCTTGCTCGCGAAGAGGCCGGTCCTGACAACCCAGGGCTCATGCCAGCCACTGATCCAGTTCCCAAACCGACTCCAGTTTTTCGAGTTTTCGCAACCGCTCCAGCAATCCAGTCGCCTGTTCCATCGGCAGCACCCGCGTCGCCAGGTTGAGAAACTTCTCCTCCAGCGCTGCATCACTCAACGGATTGCCTGGCGCGCCTAACGGTGGGTCGACACACAGGCTGGCCTCGCGGCCATCGCGGCTGCGAATGCTCACGATCGGCTCGCCATCCTCTGACAGTTGCGGATCCACTACAAGGTGAATGCGTGACATCCAATGAGCGATTTCTGACGCGCTGCGTTGTTCGTCGTCATAGGCCTCAAGCGGGCAATGACCATAGACCAGCCGAGCGGCGAGGGCATACGGCAGGCTCATTTGCGCGGCGGCCAAACTGCTGACATCGCGCCCGCCGCACATCTCGTTGAGAAAGCCGCACAGCGACACCTGAACGTCTTCCAGCTGATCAGCCTCGATCTGCAACTGCTCAAGCAGCAGCCCCAAGGCATCGATGGCCGAATGAGTGCCACGGCAAGACGCGTAAGGCTTGATCGAGCAGCGGGCGAGTTTCCACACCAGGCCAAGGTCCGCGTCCAAGGCCTCGGGCTGCGCGTGTTCAGCCGCGAGGGTTTTGAGAAAGCCGCCCCAAACGTCGTCGAACAACTTCGTTGGCCCGCTGATCCCTTGCTCGGCAAAGCGTGCCGCGAGCAGACCACCTTCCGCCGCCCGCCCGCTGTGGAGCTTTTTGCTTTGTGAGCCATCGTGGATAAACGCCCAGAGGCCGCCGCTGAAACTGCCGGCAATGCCCAGTGCGGCGAGCGTTTGTGCCTGATCAAGACCGAGTATTCGCGCACTGGCCGCCGCCGCGCCGAACACGCCGCACGTAGCGGTCGAGTGCCAACCGGCGCCGTTGTGCGCCGAGTAGCCGCCACAGGCCTCAAGCACGCGTCGACCGATTTCATAACCGATCACCACAGCGGTGATCAGCTCACGACCGTTCACCGCTGCAGCATTCAGGCTGACCGCCGCCATCACCGCGGGCAGCACCACCGCGCCGGAGTGATCGCAACCGCCGGTATCGTCGAGTTCCAGCGCATGGGCGGCAATGCCATTGAGCATCGCTGCCTGCGCCGCACCGACATGCTGCGCAGTGCCCCAGACCAGCGTTTTGCCGTTTTCATTGGCAAAGGTTTGTCGGGCGGCGACGGCAATTTCACTGGCGGCACCGGCCAGGCTCGCGCCGACAGTGTCGAGAATGTGTCGCTTGGCTTGCGCCACCAGTGCCGGTGGCAAGTCTTCGAAACGGGTTTCGACGCAGAACTGCGCCAGACGCTGCAATCGTTCGCTCATGCCAAGTACGCTCGATAATGCCGCTCATACACAGCGGATGGATGTTCCTCGTCCATCGGCACAGCGCGCTCGGCCCACCACTGGGCGACTTCGCCCGCCGTGGCGATCCACACGTCGTCGTGTTGCTGGATACCCAGCAGCAACTCGCGCAGGACACCGATGCGCCCTGGGGTCGCGATGATCTCCGGGTGCAGGCGCAGCACGTAGCACAGGCCAAAGCGATGAAACCCGGCGAAGTCCATTTGCAGGTTGCCCAAGGTGTGGCTGTAAGAGGCAATCCGCGATTGCGCGGGTGGCACCGCCGGGCTCAGGTTGAACGCGAAATAGGGTTCGTCCTCCAGCTCATAGTGCAACGGCAGTTCGATCACCTCGGGCGCCGTCGGATGGGCGAACGGCAGATCGTCGCCGCGCCAGCAGGACGACCAGCGAATGCCTTGCTCGCGCAATGCTTCAGTAAAGCCCGGCGCCCAGTTACCGGCGGGAATCCGGAAACCGCTTGGACGTTGGCCGGTAACGGCGGCCAGTGCCTGACAGCCTTGCTCAAGTGCTGCGGTCTGTTCCGCCAGGCTCAGGGTGTCGTAGTTCTGGTGACGATAACCGGCGCAGGCAATCTCATGACCGCCCGCTTGAATCGAGCGGATGTGTTCGGGGTTTTCTTCGGCAACGATGCCCGGCACGCACCAACTGCTGGAAACCCCCAACTCTTTGAACAGTGCGAGCAAGCGTTCGACCCCGCGCTGGGTGCCGTAGCGCCACACCGAAAGAGTTTTGTCGCGGCCGGCGACCTCTGGGGCCTGGGTCAGGATGCCGTGCACGTCGTTGTAGTCGACGGTCAACACCACCGCGCAACGGTAGCCTTTGGGCCAGACAGTCGACTCAGCCATGTTGATGCTCCTTGAGCCACCAATGGGCGACATCGCGGCAGGTGGCGAACCACACGTCATCACGCTTGCGCATGTGTTCGAAGAGTTTCTCCAGCAGCAGAACGCGCCCCGGTTTACCGGTGATCTTCGGGTGGAAGAGGGTGGTCAGGCACAGCCCTTCATTCATCGCACCGTCGTACTCGCGGCACCAATTGTCGAGGGTCAGCTCGTAGCTGGCGGTACGGTCCAGTCCCGAGGGAAAGTCCGGTGCGCGGGTGTAGGCGATGGACGCGTAGTCGTCCATTTCCCAGCGGCCGGGGATTTCCACCAGTGGGGTATCAACGCCCTGGACTTTCACCAGGTACGGCCGATCATCGCCGCGCATGCTGCTGGAGTAAGTGACGCCGGCTTCCACCAGCATGGCCGGTGTCTCGGCCCGCCAATCTCCGGACGGGGTGCGAAAGCCTTCTGCGCGGATGTTCAAATGCTGCCAGAACACCTCGCGGCATTTATTCATGACGTCCTTCTGCTGCTCCAGCGTCAGTGCATAAAAGGACTCGTGTTTGTAGCCGTGGTAAGCCACTTCATGCCCGCGCTCGATGATTGACTGGCATTGTTTCGGCCAGTTTTCCACGACCCAGGCCGGGACGAAGAAGGTCGTCGGGATCCGGAATTCATCCAGCAGGTCGAGAATCCGTGGTAAGGCCCGATACGGCCCGTAACCGCCGAAACCGAAGTACTCGGGCTTGTGCCAGATCGAACCATTGAGCATCGCATCGCCAGTCGGGCCGTCGAGATCGAAGGCCAGGGCCAGGCAGGCTGTGTGCTGGTCGGGCCAGGTGGGTTGGGGTGAGGAGGACATCGTGGCGCTCCGTTCATATATGGTCATAACACCCGTAGCAGCTGCCGAGCCCGCGAGGCTGCGTTCGGTGGCGCAGCCGCCGTAAAATCAGACAACGCGTTCTTTCAGGTAAACCGTGTACACAGACTTGCGAGGACTGCGTCCTCGAACGCAGCCTCGCCGGCTCGACAGCTGCTACGGGGCAACGTATTTCAACGTTACTTACCGGCGTTAATAGTCACGGTTTTAATCGCGCCCAATTCCAGATCCCACTTCTTCAAGATCGCCTGATAGCTACCGTCATCAACCATGCTCTGCAACGCCACCTTCACCGCTTCACTCAACTCGGGTTTCTTCTTGCTGACACCCAAACCACTGAACTGCACCGAGATAGGCATCCCCACGGTCTTGTAGGTGTCCTTTTCCTGGGTCTTCAGGTACGACAGGGTTTCGCTGCCCTGCATGGCCGCGTCGATGCGGCTCTGGCGCAGTTGCGCACGGGCGTCGGCGGAGCCTTCGGTGCCAATCACATTGATCGCCGGTTTACCCTTGGCCTCGCAATTGGCCTTGCTCCACTCGGCGATTTCCGCCGGGAAGGTGGTACGTCGGCTGGTCCCGACTTTCTTGCCGCACAGGTCGGCAATTTCGTTGGTGTCCTTGTTCTTTTGCAGGGTGTAGAACTGCGGCCCGCTGGTGAAGTAGTCAACGAAGGTCACGCTCTGCTGGCGCTCGGCGGTGTCGGTCATGCCGGACAGCACCACGTCTACGCGATCGGTAGTCAGGGCGTTGATCATTTGCTCGAAGCCGGTTTCCTGCCATTTGATCTTCACGCCCAGACGTTCGGCCAAGGCATTGCCCAGGTCGTAGTCCAGACCGGTGAGGATGTTGGTGGCCGGATCCTTGAAATCCATCGGCGGATAGTTGGGCATGATCGCCACGACGATTTCGCCCTTGGCCTTGATGCTCGCGGGCAAATCAGCTGCCCAGGTCACCGAAGAAGCCATCAGGCCGGCCAGTACTGCAGGGATGAGGAGGTTTTTCATGGTCGTTCTCTTTTTGAGTTGTCGTTAGGTGCGAACGGCAGAAATGAAGCTTTGGGTGCGCGGGTTTTGTGGACTTATTAGTATTTCTTCGGGGCTTCCAGCCTCCACGATCTGCCCGCCGTCCATGAACACCATGCGATTGGAAACCTCGCGGGCGAAGCCCAGTTCATGGGTGACAACGATCATGGTCATGCCGGTCTGCGCCAGATCGCGCATCACCGACAGCACCTCACCGACCAGTTCCGGGTCGAGTGCCGAAGTGGGTTCATCGAACAGCATCAGCTTGGGCCGCATGGCCAGCGCCCGGGCAATGGCCACCCGTTGTTGCTGACCACCCGAGAGTTCGATCGGGTAGCTGTTGCGTTTGTCGGCGAGGCCGACGCGGGCCAGCAACTCCAGCGCATCTTCGTGCGCTTCCTTGGGCGAGCGCTTGAGCACCTGGCATGGGCCTTCGATGATGTTTTGCAGCACGGTCATGTGCGGAAACAGGTTGAAACGCTGGAACACCATGCCGGTGGCCAGGCGCTGGCGGGCAATCTGCGACTCGTTGAGCTCGTGCAGCTTGTTGCCGGCAATGCGGTAACCGACCAGTTCGCCGTCGACCCAGAGGCCGCCCTTGTCGATCTTTTCCAGCTGATTGACGCAGCGCAGCAGGGTACTTTTGCCGGAACCGGACGGGCCGATGATGCACAGCACTTCGCCCTGTTCGACTTCGATGTTGATGTCTTTGAGCGCGTGGTATTGGTCGTAGTACTTGTTCAGGCCAACGGCCTTGACGATGCTTCTCATGTTCGATTCTCCTCGCGACTCACTAGCGCTTGCCGGCGCCGCGAGCGAAACGACGCTCCAGACGGCTTTGACCAAAGGACAAGACGGTGACGGCTGCCAGGTACCAGATCCCGGCGACGATCAGCAGCTCCATCACGCGGGCGTTGGCGTAGTAGATGTTCTGGGCGTTGTAGAGCAGTTCCGAGTATTGGATGACACTGGCCAGGGACGTCATCTTGACCATGCCGATGAACTCGTTGCCGACCGGTGGAATGATGATGCGCATGGCCTGCGGCAGGATGATCCGGCGCAGGGCTTGCAGGCGCGGCATGCCGATCGACTTGGCGGCTTCGTACTGGCCGGTGTCCACCGAGAGCAGACCGGCACGCACCACTTCAGCGGTGTAGGCGCCCTGGTTGATGCTCAGGCCCAACAGTGCCGCGACGAAGGGCGTCATCAGACTGACGGTATCAAACTGGATCACCCCGGGAATGCCGATGGTGGGAAAAATCAGCGCCAGGTTGAACCACAACAGCAGTTGCAAAATCAGCGGTGTACCGCGGAACAGCCAGGTGTATGTCACCGCGACATAGCGCAGGATCGGGTTCGCCGACATGCGCATCACGGCGGTAATCACCCCGAAGATAATCCCCAATGCCATCGCCAGCACCGCCATGACGATGGTGTTGAGCAAGCCGAACAAAATCGCCTGGGAGGTCAGGAACTGGCCGATGTACGACCACTCGATCTTGCCCTCGGCGAAGGCCCTGACCAGGCCGATGATGGCGATGACGATCAGCGTGGCGAAGAAGATCCGCCCGTAATAGCGCCGCGGCACATGTTCGTACTGGGTGATGTCGAACTGGTTTTCGGCCTGTTTGCGCTCCGCGAGGAGCTCTGCCTGAGTCTGGTTCATTTGGGTTCTCCGAACACGGGTGTTTCAGATCAACACAATCCCCGTAGGAGCAAAGCTTGCTCGCGATGGCGGTGTGTCAGTCAACACTGATGCCATCTGACCCGCCGCCATCGCGAGCAAGCTTTGCTCCTACAAGGGTTTGTGCCTTATTCAGAGGCGGAAGCCCTGATAGTTTTCGGTCCATTGCTGTTGTGCGGCGAGGGCGGTTTTCAAACGACCGATCTGTTCACGGACCTGTTGCGGTGCGGTGCCGCCCCAGCCACTGCGCGCGGCGATGGCGGCTTCCAGAGTCAGGCTGTCGCGGACTTCGGGCGTCAGGCGCACGTCGATCTCGGCGAGCAGCGCGGGCGAGGCTTCCCAGAGTTCGATGTCGTGTTTTTCACAGGCCTGAACCAACGCCCCAGTGATTTCATGGGCTTCCTTGAACGGCACACCGCGCATCGCCAGCCAGTCGGCGACTTCGGTGGCGAGGGTGAAGCCCAGCGGTGCCTGGCGACGCAGTTCTTCGACATTGACCTTCATGGTTGCAACCATCCCGGCCATGGCCGGCAGCACCAGCAGCAGGGTGTCGACGCTGTCGAGCACGCCGTTTTTGTCTTCGCTCAAATCGCGGTTGTAGGACAGCGGCAGGGATTTGAGGGTCGAGAGCAGACCGGTCAGGTTGCCGATCAAACGACCCGCCTTGCCACGCGCCAGTTCGGCGATGTCCGGGTTTTTCTTCTGCGGCATGATCGAACTGCCGGTGGCGTAGGCATCGTCCAGCGCGACCCAACGAAATTGCCGTGAAGACCACAGGCAAAACTCTTCGGCCAAACGCGAAATGTTGACGCCAAGCATGCTCGCCACGAACAGGAACTCGGCGACGTGGTCACGGCTGGCCACCGCGTCGATGGAGTTCTCGCAAACGCCGCTGTAGCCCATTTCCTTGGCCGATTGCTGTGGCTGACGTGCAATGGCGGAACCGGCCATGGCGGCTGCACCCAATGGCGACAGAGAGGTGCGTACGTCCCAATCCACCAGACGTTGCACATCGCGCAGCATCGACTGGGCGTGCGCCAGCAGGTGGTGAGCGAACACGATCGGCTGCGCCTGTTGCAAGTGAGTGAAACCAGGGCAGATGCTTTCGATGTGCTGCTCGGCCTGGTCAACCAGTGCCCGTTGCAGGGCCAGCACTTCAGTCGTCAGGGTGCGAGCGTGATCACGCAGAAACAGCCGCAGGTCGTTGGCGGTCTGGTCGTTGCGCGAGCGTCCGGCCCGCAGCTTGCCGCCCAGTGCGCCAAGGCGTTCGGTCAGCAGACGCTCGATGAAGGTGTGGACGTCTTCGTCATCCAGTGTCGGGCTGATGAGACCTGCGCGGAAGTCTTCGCCGATGCGCTCCAGCGCGTCGAGCATGGTTTGGGTTTCCTGCGCATCGAGCAGCCCGGCGCGTTGCAGTTCCCCGGCATGGGCCTTGGAGCCGGCCAAGTCGTAAGGGGTGAGGCGGAAGTACCGTTCAGGGCAGCGGGACAGGGCCGCCAGGGCTTCGGACGGACCGCTTTTGAAGCGCGCTCCCCACAAACGATCGGTTGCTTGAGTCATTGTTGTTTTCCTCGTCGGTAATACGAACTGATGTCGTTACGCAGAGCCTTGAACGCTCGCCGGGATCTTCCGGGCGTGGTTCGGCTCATGCAGTTTTCAAGAGGGCAGTTGCAAATGGCGAGAGCTGATCGAAGTGTCAGCTTTTAATAGTTTCGAATCAGCGACTTGGCGCTGACTGGGGGAAATTATTGGGAGTTGCCAAGCATGGTTTTCTGTGTTCATTATTATTGGCCAGCACTATTTTTGTTGTTGGATACAGGTTGTTGAATCGGGCGCCAGAGGTAAATAAGCATTATGGAAACCCCACTTTCCAATTCTGGAAACCCGCCGTTGAAAACGGCCCATCGAGCCCCTTTGGCCCTTAGCGGGCTGGACTTCAAACTGCTCAAAGTGTTCAAGGCAGTGGTCGAGGCCGGTGGTTTCAGCGCGGCTCAAAACGAGCTGAATGTGGGGCTTGCAGCCATCAGCAAACAGATCTCCGACCTCGAAATTCGCATCGGTATGCGCTTGTGCACCCGGGGTCGAGAGGGTTTTTGCCTGACCGAAGAGGGGCGTTTGGTTTACCAGGCGTCGATCGATTTATTTGCCTCGGTCGACAACTTTCGAGACCGGCTTAGTTGTGCGCAGAATGAATTGATCGGGGATTTGGGAGTAGGGGTTATCGACAATACGATTACCGATGAAAACTCTCCGTTAGTTGCAGCGCTTAAACGAATAAATGAAGAATCACCGAAGGTAAGATTTCAACTTCATGCCTCGCAACTGGATGAAGTGGAAAGAGGCGTCGTTGAAGGTCGTTTAGTGGCTGGAATAGTGCCGGTCTATCAAAAAAGAGAAGAGTTCGATTACTTCGCGTTGTATGAAGAAAGGTCGGAAGCCTACTGTGCGGTGGGGCACCCGTTGTTCACTGTTCCGGACGAGGAGATGGGTGAAGATGTGCTCAAGTATCACGAGTTCATCAACCATCGCTACGCCATCCACCGCGACAAGCTGACGTTTGCGCGGTACGACAGCTTTTCCGCTTCGGCGTCGCAGGTTGAAGCGGTCGCCATGCTGATCAAAACCGGGCGTTTCCTGGGTTTTCTTCCGCAGCATTATGCCGCGCCACTGGTTGCACAAGGCACGTTCAGAGCCTTGCGGCCGGACCTGATCAGCTTCAATACACCGTTCAACCTGATCCTGCGGCACAACACGGTGCGCAGTCCTTTGGTCAAAGCGTTCGCCCAGGCGTTGGGGGTGGATCTGAAGTCCGGCGCCTGATATCAAGCGCGAATGTCTGCTTGGTGGATAGCCGCTGATAGCTCGGCGGAGTTGTCGCAGGGTTTGGCGTTTACGGGTATCAGCGAGCGTCAGCACGGCAGGTTTCACCATACTTATTCCGTGAAAACCCGAGAGAACGACGATGGCTAGCAAACATAAACTCAATACAAGGTGTTTCATTTTTCTTCGCCTTATATCCGTTGCTGCGGACTGCGAACCACACACGCCGTGTGGACGTTAACTGTGTTTCACATCCGAGACACACTCCATCGCGCCACTCTGCAAGATACGTTGCACTTTAGGGGTCACGCTAAGGTTATGGCTGACGGGGAGCACCGCAACTCCTGTGCCAAGGAAGACCGGAATAGTGGTAATGAACAGCTGTTGTAACTCACCTGCTTCGGCAAAGTAGGCTGCTGTTTTACCACCGCCCACCAACCAGACATCTTTCCCTTTGGCGGCTTGCTTCGCTTTTGTTGCGATCGCTCCAGCATCGCCTTGGAGAAGAGTAATGTTCAGGCCGGGTGGCACCGGTAAATTCCGGCTGGTCATGACAAAGGCGGGTACATTTTGATATGGCCAATCATCGGGGGCGTTTGACATGATCCAACTATAGGTTTCGGCTCCCATAATCACCGTCCCAATGGTCTGATAGAAATGATCATACGGTGTAGCGTCATCACCCAGAGTGAAACTTTCTAGCCAGTCCAACTTGTGTTGTTGAGTGGCAATGTAGCCATCCATGGTGGCGGCAACGTAATAAACTAGCTTCGACATTCTCTTTCCTTAAAGGGTAGTTGCAGGAGCTGAGTGCAACACGGTTATTGAATTGAATCCTTCCATTCTTTTTTTGCGCGTCGATGATATCGATGCCTATGTGATCGACTGCATATCCCCCATGTTTTTCTTATCGCGCTCTTTCGGAAGTTCTTATGAATGCATGCCGTTTTAAAAATGACCGAAGGAACTGCTGCTTTTTATTTTAATGTTTTTTGAGTTCAACTCGGCCGGCACTGCAAACCTAGTCCTAGCAGAGATGATTCGTCAAGAAATCATAAAATTTTCAGATATTACTTACGGAAATTTCAAGCGCCGACCCTGACGATCCTAAGATTGGACGTACTTCTCCTGGGAACCTGTAAACCCATTCCTATAAGCCGGCCAATTACTCTCCAGTATTTATTAAGTGCCTGAACGTAAGCTTTCCATTTATAATGGGCGCCCCATCTCAACGGGCTTTAGAATTCCTTTCATGATATGTGTATTTTGGAATGACATGGGAAGAGCGCGAGGTATTTTGGTTTGAAATTCCCGATTGAAGTTATTACTTAGCCGGTGGGTATGTATCATGCTGCACTGTCTTCAATTCAATAGCCGTGTTGCGCTCAGTTCCTGCAATTGCCGAGGTATTACGCCATTATTGCCAAATAACTGGAAACCAAATCCACGCTATCTGATTACCGCATATTATGTCCCGCTAGAAAGGAGCCCCTCGAAGTGAACAAACGGATTTACATAAGTGGCGCATCTGGAGCCGGAGTGAGTACTTTGGGGGTTGCACTGGCCGCAAAGCTTCAAGTGCCTCACTTCGATGTCGATGATTACTATTGGTACCCGACTGAACCACCCTTCGAGCGATCACGACCTCCTGCAGAGAGAGTCGATCTACTCAACCGTAGTCTGGCTGATGGTCAATGGGTACTCTCCGGTTCATTAGATGGTTGGGGAGACGAAGTGATTCAATCCGCCCATTTGGTCGTCTTCATTGATACTCCGACACGGCTTCGAATAGAGCGTCTAAAGGCGCGTGAATCACAGCGCTATGGTCAACGTATTCTTCCAGGAGGGGACATGCATGCGAACCACCTGGCGTTTCTCGCGTGGGCCGAAAGTTATGAAAAAGGCGTTCAAGCTGGCCGCAGCCGACCGCGGCATGAGCAGTGGTTCAAGCAGTTGACCTTACCCTCCCTTAGGGTCAGCGGAGAGTTAACGATTGAGTCGTTGCTCGCAGAGGTGCTTGCCGCGATTCCCGATTGAAGAAAAAAATTCCTGCGGCAGTTTCCCACCGATACATGCTCTTTACGGTTTGATGCAATAACGCATGGCACACCGTCGGGCACCCGGTAATCCGTGGGCGATTTCCGCTTCCAGCACCGCTTTCAAACGCTGATCGAGACTGGAAAACGGCAGTGTTTGAAAACCGAATCGCCGATAAAACAGCTCATTCCATGGCAGTTCACGAAAGGTCGTCAGCGTCAGCGCGGTCAATCCGCTATGGCGTGCGTGCTCAAGCGCGCTCTGCAACAACCTGCGTCCCAGGCCCTGGCCCTGAAACCCGCTGCTGACGGAGACCTCCTGGATATGCAGTTCGGTATCGATGGTATGGGCGCTGAGAAAGCCCACAATTGATCCATTGGCCGCCTCGGCAACCCAGACCAATGAGGATTCGATGTCGCGCTGGTGCTGTTCGACGCTGGTCACGGGGGCGTCGGCAAGCCAGGCAAGTTCAGGGGCATTACGGAAGAGTGCGGCAGCTGAACGCTCTACGGCGGGCAGTGCGCTGGCGTCGGCGAGTTGGGCACGGCGAAGGGAAGGGTCATGGGCGCAAGCTTAAGCAAGCGCCCTGACGAAGTGCAACCTGTTCAGGGTTGCACGGGTACCAAGTGCAGCAGGACGTAATCGTTCTTGTCGAAGTTTCCGCTCAGCACCGGTTGCAGTGTCGCCAACCGTGAGCCTTTCAGGGCTTCGTAGTCGCTTTTGTCCATCACCAGCCAGGCAGGGCCTGTCAGGTTCTCCAGCTCTTGCACTGAAGAAGTGAAAACCGGAAACAGGTCGTGATCGACGTTGACCATGAACTTGATGGCCTTGGCGTCTTTGCCCATGGCGTGCAGCACCACGGGAGCCGGGTCTTTCTGAATCAGTTCAACGGCTGCGCGACTGAACGTGCGCGTGTCGAAGAGCGTACGCTCCACCGGTTCGAACACCAGAATGTAGGTCGACCACAGCGCCAGCACCGCAGCGAACGCCAGGCCCACCGCACGCACACGCGGCTTGAACAGCAGCCCCAGTGCGACCGCCTGCAACACGCCGAGTATCACCATCACCGCCGTCAGCGAGGTGAGATGCTCCGGAAAACGTCGCTTGACCACCACCAACCCGATGATCAGCAGGCCAGGCATCAGCAACCAAAGGCCCTGCATCAGGCCGCGTAACCACTGGAATACCCGACCCTGCGCACCCTGGAACGGATACGCCGCAACGATCGCGGCCATGGGTAGCATTGGCAGCATGTAGCGTGCTTTTTTCGCCATGGGAATCGACAGGCCAATCATCACGATCAACCCGGCAGCGGTGCACAAGGTCAGCAGACGTAATGCTGGTCCACGGTCCTTGCGGCCAACCAGCAACACCGCGGCCAGCACCGCCACTGCCAAGGGAAAGGCCAGCGCATAGTTGCCCAAGGAGCTGCTGAAGTAATACAGCACGCCGCTCGCACCTTCGCGACCGTCCATGCGCCCCATGAACTGCATGCGGATCACGTCTTGCACGAAGGTCGGGCCACCACTGACGTTCGCCAGCCACAGCAATAAGCCGATACCGGCTGCCAGCAGCAACGCAGCCAGCAATCCGACGCTGATCATCCGGCGCCACTGGCCATTGAGCAGGTAATAAGTGCACAACACACCGGTAGGTACCACTAAACCGATCGGCCCACGAATGGCAAAGCCCAGCACCAGCAACGCGAGTATCAGCAACAGTCGTCGCGGCGCCTGGAAGTGGTCAGCGGCATAGCCCAGATAGAACACGGCGAAGGTCACGGCCGCGACCATCTGGTCGAGGGATACGGCGCGGGTTTCGGTGATGAACATATTGCTCAGCAACATCAACGCGATGCTGACCAATGCCCAGGTTCTGGAGTAGGGCGCTACCAGCCGGTACATCAGCGTCACGATCAACGCTGATGCAATGGCGCTGGGCATCCAGGCCGTCAACGCGTTTACCTGGCCAAAGGGTATCGAAAGCAGCCAGGTAAAAAACGTCGAGGTGGCCCAGTAATCAGCGTAAGGCTGACCATAGGTGGTCGGGAAGAATCCCGGCCCATGGCGCAGCATTTCCTGGGCAAACAGTACAAACCGCGAGTCGAATCCGATCGCCGATTGCTGGTAGACCCCGGCGCAGAACAGCAGCAGCGCCAGTAGCCCCAGACCTAACGATTGTTGACGGATCCCTGTCGATGGATATGCGTGCACGCGGCCTCCTGGGCTTAGACGGAAGAAGCTGGCCACTGCTGTTGAGGGATTGGCAGGTTACGCGACTCGCCACGACCCATCGGGAAGTACTTGAAGCCTTTGCGTGCCAGGCGATCCGCGTCGTACAGGTTACGGCCGTCGAAGATCACCGGAGCTTTGAGACGCTCTTCGATCAATTTGAAATCCGGTGCCTTGAACTGTTGCCATTCGGTGCAAACGATCAAAGCGTCTGCGCCTACCAGCGCGGATTCCGGCGTGCCCATCAGCGACAGGTTCGGCTGATCCGGGTACAGGTGTTGGGTTTCCTGCATGGCTTCAGGGTCGAAGGCCCGTACGTGTGCACCGGCAGCCCACAAGGCTTCCATCAGCACCCGGCTTGGCGCATCGCGCATGTCGTCGGTGTTGGGTTTGAACGCCAGGCCCCAGAGGGCAAAGGTCTTGCCTTTCAGCTCACCTTTGTAGAACGCGTTGATGCGTTCGAACAGCTTGTGCTTCTGCCGTTGGTTGATGGCCTCGACCGCTTCCAACAGGTCGCTGGAGCAATTGGCTTCCTGGGCGCTGTGGATCAACGCGCGCATATCTTTCGGGAAACACGAACCGCCATAGCCGCAGCCAGGGTAGATGAAGTGGTAGCCGATGCGCTGGTCTGCACCGATGCCCATGCGCACGGCTTCGATATCCGCACCCAGGTGTTCGGCCAGTTCGGCGATCTGGTTGATAAAGCTGATTTTGGTCGCAAGCATGCAGTTGGCTGCGTACTTGGTGAGTTCGGCGCTGCGCAGGTCCATGAACATGATGCGGTCATGGTTGCGGTTGAAGGGAGCGTAGAGGTCGCGCATCACTTCACGGACTTCTTCACGCTCGCAACCGATGACGATGCGGTCAGGGCGACGGCAGTCACTGACGGCCGAGCCTTCTTTGAGGAATTCCGGGTTGGAGACGATATCGAACTCCAGAGTGCGCCCGGCTTTCTTCAGCACTTCTTCAATGTGCGCGCGCAGGGTGTCGCCGGTGCCGACCGGAACAGTGGATTTTTCCACCAGAATCAGCGGTTCGACCCGATGGCGCGCAACGGCGTCGCCCACGGACAAGACATATTTCAGGTCGGCCGAGCCGTCCTCGTCCGACGGTGTGCCGACCGCAATGAACAGCACTTGGCCGTGCTCGATCGCCATCTTTTCGTCGCTGGTGAAGTGCAGGCGCCCGCTCTCCAGGTTCTCCTTGACCATGCTTTCCAGCCCTGGTTCAAAGATAGTGACGTGGCCTTTCTGCAGCATTTTGATCTTGTTCTGATCGACGTCCATGCACACGACATCATGACCGACTTCAGCCAGGACAGTCGCCTGCACCAGACCTACATAACCGCTACCAATTACACTGATTTTCATGAGGCATTCCTGACTTCTGGGGCGCTGGCAGTTCGAGAGTTAATAGTGATGACACCGAGGATGACCAAGGCCACCCCGAGTGTTTTGGAAAGACTGAAGTTTTCGTTGAACAGCGGCAGGCTGGCGGCCAACAGATACACCAGTGCATAGCTGATACTCAACAGCGAGTAGGCCCGGCCCAGCGGCAGATCGCGCAGCGCGGCGAGCCAGCACAACATGGAGAGGGCGTAAGCGCAGATCGAGGCAAACACCACACCGAGCGCGAGCAGGTCGATACTGCCGTTGCTCAGGGCCTGCAGCCACTGATCGGGCAGCGGTAAATGGCTCATGCTCCAGCGCATGCCCAATTGAGCTGCACTGACCAGCGCCACGCTGCTCATGGCAAAGCTGATTCCGCGACGAAGGCTCATACGTGCCTCCCGAGCAGAACGACGCCGGCGATGATCAGCGCAACGCCGATCCAGTGACGACGATCAATGGTTTCATGGAATACGAAGTGGGCGGTCAGGGTGATCAGCACAAAATTGAGGCTCAACATCGGGTAGGCGACACCGACCTCCAGACGCTGCAACACCAACAGCCACACCAGCAAGCCGAAGCCCAAGCTGGCCAGGGCCAGCCACAGCCACGGCGAGAACAGTTTCTCGCCCCAGCCGGAGTCTTTGCCGCGCCAGCTTTCGACGGCGTATTTCTGGGCGATCTGACCCAGGCAGGTCAGCAGGCAGGCTGACAACAGCAGTATCAGGGTCATGGCGCGCTCTGCGGGATGATCAGAATAACCATGTTGCCTTGCTCGTAATGCTTGCCATCTTTAGGCAGCAGTTCGAGCTCGCGGATTTCGTCGTCACCCTTGACGCGCATGACCACGCCGACCGGGCCGGTCTTGCGGGCTTCGCTCATCCACTGCTGCACATGCTCGGTATCGACCCGACGTGCAGCGGCATCCGGATAATCCAGGCCGTATTTCACTTCGCCGATGGAATTGTACAACGCCACTTCAGGGCGTTGCAGACGCCAGGCGACTGCAGATGCGGCCCCCAGGTCATTGCTCAGCAGGCTTTTGGTCTGGCTGAGTTCATCAATGTGCTGGAGGACAAACTGGTCGGGCATCTTGTTGTAGACCACCGAGTGCGGCAATGCGGCCGGCAGAATGGCGATCAGCAGCCAACTGCCGATTGCCGGTGCAGCCCATGCGCTGAACGGTCGGAATACCAGCAGCAGGTTGGACAGGATCCAGCCCATGAGCACGATGAACACCAGCACCAGGTTGTGCATTTCATCGACATACACGGGGTTTTTCAGTTGCAGGTAAACCATTGCCAGCAGGGTGGTCAGACCGATGACCAGGTTCAGCAGGCCGTTGATCTTGAACAGTCGGCTTTGCCCCAGGTTCAGTCGGTCAATCAGTGCATTCCCCATCAACAGCGCCAGAGGCAACAGGCACGGCAGGATGTAGGCCGGCAACTTGCCTTTGCTGAGGCTGAAAAACGCCAACGGAAGGACCAGCCACAGCAACAGGAATCCGCTGCTGGCCTGACGTCTGGTTTGCCAGGCTTGTTTGAGAGCCGAAGGCAGGAACGCGACCCACGGCAAGCTGAACGCTACCAACATCGGCAGGTAGAACCACCAAGGGGAGGCGTGCTGCGCATCGTCACCGGCAAAGCGGCGGATGTGCTCGTGCCAGAAGAAGAAACGCCAGTAATCGGGCTCCTGCGCATGCACGGCCAGGGCCCACGGCAGGCTGATGACAATCGCAACCACGATAGCCAGCGGGCCGTACACCAGCAGTTCACGCCAGCGTTTTTGCCAGATCATGTAGGGCAGCGCGATCAGTACCGGCAGCAACCAGGCCAGGAAACCCTTGGTCAGGAAGCCCATGCCGCAGGCCAGCCCCAGGCTCGCCCAACTCATCAGCCGCGCATTGCGACTGCTGCTGTCCAGCGCAAACCACAAGGCCACCAGGCTCAGGTTGACCCAGAAAGTGAATTGCGGGTCGAGGTTGGCGTAGCCCCCTTGAATGGCGATTACTGCGAAACTCATGTACAGCAATGCGCTGGCGATGCTTTTACGCGGATCGTTCCAGAGTCTGCGTGCGATCAGGTAGGTCAGCACGATGCTCAAACCGGTCGAGAGTGCCGACGCAATGCGCACCCCGAACAGGTTGTCACCGAACAAGGCCTGGCCGATGGCGATCATCCAGTAACCGGCAATCGGCTTCTCGAAATAACGCAGGCCCATGAAGTGCGGCGACACCCAGTTGCCACTCAGGAGTATTTCCTGACTGACCTGGGCGTAGCGGGTTTCATCCGGAATCCACAGACCATGCGTGCCCAGCGGCAACAGATAGACCAGACCGAAAGCGATAAGCAGTAACGGCAAAGCCCAGCGTTTGCTCATGCGCCTTGCACTCCCAACCATCCTTCTCGGCCTTCAAGGGCGCCACGTATTACGCGGCCCTGAGGCAGGGTTGTCGGCTGGGCGGGCAACAAATCACCCAAAGGCTGGAACTGGATGCCGCGCTGACGCGCGTCGACCAGCAACTGACGGAAATCGTTTGCCATCAGAATCCCTTCTACCTCCGCATGTATCGTATATACGTTCAGCTTCGAGGGGCTGAATCGGTCAAGAATGTATGAGTTGAACTCATTGGCTGCTACGACGGGACCCACCACTTCATCGAAGGTTGGCAAGTCGACCGGAATTTGTGGCGTGCCGAGGCTACCGTCTGCCAGCCGTGGCTGGAACAGGCTTTGTCCGCGACAGTCGCTGTTGTAACGAAAGCCAAAACGCTGCTTGGCTTCGATGACCCGCTCGTCGGCGCGCCAACCGGCGGCCGCCGAACAGTCCACGCTCTGCCCGAGAATATCGCTGAGCGTGTCTACGCCCCGGCGAATCTGCTCGATCAGGTCAGCGTCGCTCCAGCGCCCTGCGTTGGCTTGCCAGCCGTGGTGATCCCAGGCGTGCAAACCGACTTCATGGCCAGCCGCGAGGGTCTGGCGCATCAGGTGCCCCAGGTCACGGCCGATGGGTTTGCCGGGCCAGGCAGTGCCGGCCAGCAAAATATCCCAGCCGTACAGACCCGCGGCATTGGAGCGGAGCATTTTCCAGAGAAACTGCGGACGGATGAGGCGCCATAAATGGCGCCCCATGTTGTCCGGACCAACGCTGAAAAAAAACGTCGCCTTGACTTGTGCTTCATCGAGCATCTCCAACAACCGAGGTACCCCCTCACGGGTACCTCGGTAGGTGTCGACATCGATCCGAAGACCTGCCTGCATCAGCGCTTGTCCGCGATTTCGAGCATGGCTTCGCGCAGGAAGAAGTCCAGCGTGTTACCGATGGTTTCGCTCATCTCGACGGTCGGCGTCCAGTCCAGCAGGCGCTTGGCGTTTTCGATGCTTGGCTTGCGGTGTTCCACGTCCTGGTAGCCAGCGCCGTAGAACGCCTTGCTCTCTACGTCGCGGAAACCGGCGAACGGAGGGAAGTTGGCGCGCAGTGGGTGAGCTTCGAACTGACGCAGCAGCTCTTCGCCCAGCTGACGGATGCTGGCTTCGTTGTCCGGGTTACCGATGTTGATGACCTGACCGTTGCACGCGTCATTTTCGTTATCAACGATCCGCGCCAGAGCTTCGATACCGTCGGCAATGTCAGTGAAGCAACGCTTCTGCTCGCCGCCGTCGAACAGACGGATCGGGGTGCCTTCCACCAGGTTCAGGATCAGCTGGGTGATGGCGCGGGAGCTACCGATACGTGCCGAGTCCAGACGGTCCAGACGTGGGCCCATCCAGTTGAACGGACGGAACAGGGTGAAGTTCAGGCCCTTGGCGCCGTAAGCCCAGATCACGCGGTCCAGCAGTTGCTTGGAAACCGAGTAGATCCAGCGTTGCTTGTTGATCGGACCAACGATCAGGTTCGAGGTGTCTTCGTCGAAGTTCTTGTCCTGGCACATGCCGTAGACTTCGGAAGTCGACGGGAAGATCACGCGCTTGTTGTACTTCACGCAGTAGCGAACCAGTTTCAGGTTCTCTTCGAAGTCCAGTTCGAATACGCGCAGCGGGTTGCGGGTGTATTCGATTGGGGTGGCGATGGCCACCAGTGGCAGAACCACGTCGCACTTCTTGATGTGATATTCGATCCACTCGGAGTGAATGCTGATATCGCCTTCGACGAAGTGGAAGTTTGGATGGCTGCGCAGACGCTCGATAGCGTCGGAACCGATGTCCAGACCGTAGACGTCGTACTTGTCGTCACGCAGCAGGCGCTCGGACAAGTGGTTACCGATGAAGCCGTTGACGCCAAGGATCAGTACGCGGGTGCGACGCGGGGCACGGCCCGATTCAGCGCCACGCAGTACGGAACCGTCAACCAGACCCAGTTCGTTGGCCAGTTGCGGGCCGCTCAGGTACAGACCGTTTTCGTTACGCTGACCCGAAGTGACGACCAGGGAGTCTTCGCCGCAAGCGATACGCAGAGGGTCGACGCTGATCACGCGGCCTGGTGCCAGACCTTCGTTGCCCTTGACGACTTCAGCGCTCCAGACAATCAGTTTGTGCTCGCCCACGGCGCAGAAAGCGCCCGGGTAAGGTTGGGTCACGGCGCGAACCAGGTTGAACAGCTCTTCAGCCGGTTTCTTCCAGACCAGTTTGCCGTCTTCAGCAGTACGACGACCGAAAACTGTAGCCTTGGACTCGTCCTGGGCGGTTTCGGTGATTTTGCCCTGTGCCAGCAGCGGCAGGGTGTCGCGCAGCAGGTTGGAAGCGGCTTCGCGCAGCTTGCCATGCAGGCTCAGAGCGGTATCGGCACGGTCGATCGCAACACGTTGCTGGGCGATGATCGCGCCAGCGTCGGCACGCTTGACCATGCGGTGCAGGGTCACGCCGGTTTCGGTTTCGCCGTTGACCAGTACCCAGTTGGCTGGAGCGCGGCCACGGTAGGTCGGCAGCAACGAGCCGTGCAGGTTGAACGCGCCTTTGCGGGCGGTAGCCAGCAGTTGCTCGCCCAACAGGTTGCGGTAGTAGAACGAGAACAGGTAGTCCGGGTTCAGTTTGGCGATACGCTCGATCCACAGTGGGTGGTTGGCGTCTTCCGGTGCGTGCACAGGAATGCCTTTACGGGCGCACAGTTGCGCGACCGAGCCGTAGAAGGTGTTTTCCTTCGGATCGTCGGCGTGGGTGAACACGGCAGCAATCTCGAAACCTGCGTTGAGCAGTGCTTCGATACCTGCACAGCCAATGTCGTGATAGGCGAAAACAACAGCTTTTGAACTCATGGCGAAACCTGATCAGTAGTGGTGGAAGGCAGACCGTCGACAGTGACAACGGGAGCAGGAGCAGCGGGTTGGTTACGTAGGATTTTTTCGATAAAGAATCGCGGCCGGGCGCGGACATCGCTGTACATGCGGCCCAGGTATTCACCCAGAAGCCCCATGCCGATGAACTGGCCACCGGTGAACACGAAGAGCACGGCGAACAACACGAAGGTGCCGTCACCCGCCCAGCTGGCGCCGAATATCAGGCGCAGGAAGATCAGCAGGAAAGCAAACAGTGTTCCCAGCGCCGCGAGGCTGAAGCCGATGATGCTCAGCAGGCGCAGCGGGGTGGTGGTCATGCAGGTCAGCAGATCGAACATCAGGCTGATCAGGCGCATCGGGCTGTATTTCGACTCACCATGCTCGCGCTCGGCGTGCTGCACCAGAATCTCGGTGGTGTGGCGGGCGAAGCTGTTGGCCAGGATCGGGATGAAGGTGCTGCGTTCACGGCAGGCCAGCATGGCGTCGACGATGGTGCGGCGGTAGGCGCGCAGCATGCAGCCGTAGTCGCTCATGGCAACGCCGGTGGAGCGTTGCACAGCCAGGTTGATCAGTTTCGACGGCCAGCGGCGCAGGGCCGAGTCCTGGCGATTGTTGCGCACAGTGGCAACGACGTCGTAGCCCAGTTCGGCTTGTTCTACCAAGCGAGGGATTTCTTCCGGCGGGTTCTGCAGGTCGGCGTCGAGGGTAATGACCACATCGCCTTTGCAGTGTTCGAAGCCGGCCATGATTGCCGCGTGCTGGCCGTAGTTGCGGTTCAGAATGACCGCGACCACAAAACTGCCTTCGCGCTGGGCGGCTTCTTCGAGAATTTGTGCCGAGTTGTCGCGGCTGCCATCATCGACCAGAACGATTTCATACTCGTGCTTGAGCTGCTTGCAGGCCGCTTCGGTGCGGCGCAGCAATTCAGGCAAGCTTTCTTCTTCGTTGTAGACCGGGATAACGATCGACACGCAGTTAATTGGATATGGCTTCAAAGGCTTCAGTCCAGAATGTTTTCAATGGCGCCAACGACGCGTTCGACATCGTCGGTAGTCATGTCGGGGAACAGCGGGATCGAGCACAGTCGTGCCGAGTTCCACTCGGTGTTGGGCAGATGGATGTCCGGGAATCGCTGGCGGTAGTAAGTGTGCAGGTGGGTGGCCACAAAGTGAATACCCGTACCAATATTCTGTTCTTGCAAGGCTTTCATGAAAGCCTCGCGGTCCATCCCGCAACGTTCAGCATCGATGCGCAGTATAAACAGATGCCAGGCGTGTTGCTGCGGGTAAGTAGTCGGCACACTCAGTGGTTGTACCGGCAGGCCTTCCAGACGTTGCAGGTAGGTCTGCGCCAGCGCTGTGCGCTTGGCGTTGATTTCGTCGAGGCGCTGCAACTGCACCAGTGCAATGGCGGCGTTGATGTCGGCCAGGTTGTACTTGAATCCCGGCTCGACGACCATGGCCTGAGGTTTACGGCCGTGGGTCAGGCGGTCGTAAGCGTCTACGCCGAGGCCGTGAAACTTGAGCATGCGCACTCGATCGGCCAGCGCTTGATTGTCGCTGACAAACATTGCGCCTTCGGCGCAGGTCATGTTCTTGATCGCGTGGAACGAGAAGATCGCGGTGCCCTGAGCGCCAATGGCGCGGCCGCGATAACGCGTACCGGCAGCGTGGGCGGCGTCCTCGATTACGGCGATGCCATGTTTGTCCGCCAGCGCATAGAGCGGATCGAGATCGAACGCGGCGCCAGCGTAGTGCACCGGGATGATGGCTTTGGTGCGCGGGGTGATGGCGGCTTCGATGGCCTGGACGTCGGTCATCAGGGTATCGCGGTCGACGTCGACAAACACCGGAGTGGCGCCCAACAGGCAGATCATGTTGGCGGTAGAGACCCAGGTCTGCGACGGCGTGATCACTTCATCGCCAGGACCGATGCCCAGCGCCAGCAGTGCGATGTGCATGCCGCCGGTGGCTGAAGACAGCGCTACGGCGTGCTGGCAACCCACGTACTCTGCAAATTGCTGCTCAAGTTCCTGGTTCTTCGGCCCAGTGGTGATCCAGCCGGAGCGTAACACCTGCTCAACGGCGGCGATTTCTTCATCGCCGATGCTCGGGCGAGAGAAGGGGAGAAAAGCCTGATTCATGTGGACCTCGGGTTTGGATATGTCAACAGCCTTGGAAGGCGGCAAATCAGCGGTCACAACCTGCTGCGAATCAGCTCGAAGCGGTGCTTCGAAGCGTCGTCCGTGACAGCGTAGACGAAAAAACGAAAAGTATATCAATCAGTTAACCAATCTTTTAGGAAAAGTGCACTAATTGACTTTTATTTTGTCGGTCGGCAGTTTGAGCGACCCAAAGGCATCGCTCCGGATGCGCAGAGGGTAATCTCGAAAATGTGAAAGGGACATGAAAAACCGGTATCGAGAATGTTTAACTGTAACCTTTACAGCAAATGTTCAGGGATTTTTCATACCTTAAGGTCCGTTATGACAGCTTTCGCCATTTTTTTGGCGCTGCGAAGAAGCCCATCATATGGCCTCCGCATCGCCGATCCGTTACCCTGTTTATCTCAACTTTTCATTGTTCTCAACACAAATTCCGTGAGTTGAGGGGCGTTCATTTAAGGCCGGTTCAGTTTGATTGATCTACCCGACACCGCATCGCCTCGTTGCGTTACCGACCCACCAGAAATGACAGTAAAGAGGTCGGCCAAGCCCAACCCGCTGACGTTTTATCTGGCACGTCTTGCCCCTTCAAGTCAGCTGACCATGCGCTATGTGTTGCAGGATGCCGCAGATCGCCTGGGCTTTGAAGAGCTGAACATCGAAGAAATCCCTTGGCACGAACTTCAACCCGAGCATGCTATCGCCCTGGTCGCGACGCTGCGCAGTGACGGTTATGCCCCCAACACCTCCTCACTGTACGTCAACGCGGTGCGCGGCGTGATGAACGAAGCCTGGCGCCTGAGCCTGATCAGTCACGAGCACCTGCTGAAAATGCGCTCGGTCAAAGGTATCGCCGGCACCCGGTTGTCTCAGGGGCGCAACCTCAAGCGCACGCTGATTCACGACCTGATGGCGGTCTGCGCCGCCGACCCAAGGCCTCAGGGCCTGCGCGATGCCGCGATTATTGCGATTCTCTACGGTTCGGGGATGCGCAAGTCCGAGTCGGTGAACCTGGACCTCGCGCAAGTCGACTTTGCCGAACGCAGCTTGCGGGTCACGGCCAAAGGCAACAAGCAACTGATCAAATATGCGCCGAGCTGGGCTTTCGCCAAGCTGCAAGCGTGGCTTGAATTGCGTCGTTCATTGTTGTCGCCAGGGCAGGAAGACGATGGGTTCCTGTTCAACCGGATTCGCCGTGGCAGCCACATCACCCGCGAGCGGATTACCAAGCACGCGATCTACTACATTGCCCGACAGCGCGGTGCGCAGGTGGGGGTGAAGATCATGCCTCACGACTTTCGCCGTTCGTTCATCACCCGGGTGATCGAGGAGCATGACCTGTCGATCGCCCAGAAACTGGCCCACCACAGCAATATCCAGACGACCGCCAATTACGACGTGCGCGATGACAACGAGCGGCGCCGGGCGATTGATCGATTCGACCTCTGAAGGTGATCGATTATGGCGCTGCAACCGCCTGGCGGCGAGCGGGCTCGGTCAATACGTGCGCATACCCCAGGGTCGAAATGTGTACCAGACTGCCAGCGGCTGGTGCATGCACCCCGGAACTTCGAACCAGTAGCGAGCGGCTCGTTGACTGTCCATCCGTAGTGGGTGAGGGCAGCTTCAGTTCCACCGTCAAGGTGCAGGTATTGCCACCAAAGTCGCGATCGGTCACCACCCCGAGGCAGCCATCCACCTGTTCCAGATCTGCGACCTGACTGGAAATTTGCAACTGCTCGGGCCGCAACATGATCTGCGCCGCACCGTTTTGCGAGGTATTGCTGACATGAACCCGTCCGAGGTCGCAGGTCGCGTGGCCATTTTCGACCCACGCCGGCATGACCACGGCATCACCGAGGAACAGCGCCGTTTCTTCATCAAGAGGGCGCAGGTACAGGTCCATCGGTTGTCCGGTCTGCACCAGCCGGCCCTGACGCATCACGGCCAGTTGATCAGCGAATGACAACGCTTCGGACTGATCGTGGGTAACCAGAATGGTGGTTACACCGGTGTCTGACAGAAGCTTGGCAACCATCTTGCGCATCGACGCCCGCAGGCCGGTATCCAGGGCAGAGAAGGGTTCATCCAGTAGCATCAGCCGCGGCCGTTGCGCCAGGGCGCGGGCCAGAGCCACCCGTTGTTGCTGGCCACCGGAAAGCTCGTGCGGCCAGCGTTGGCTCATGCGTGAGTCCAGCGCCACCATGTCCATCAACTCGGCGACGCGAGCTTGCTTCAAGGCGGAGTCACCCGAGAGTCCAAAGGCGATGTTGCCGGCAACTGTCATGTGCGGAAACAACGCACCGTCCTGCGGCACATAACCAATCAGGCGCTGATGCGCGGGGACTTCGGTCGAACCGTCGACCAGTGTCTGGCCGTTGAGCGAGATGCTGCCCGAATCGGGAAACTCGAACCCGGCAATCATCCGCAGCAAGGTGGTCTTGCCCGAGCCGGAAGGGCCGACGATAGCCGTGCGGCTGCCCGCAGGCACCGACAGGCTGACGTTGTCCAAGGCGGGCAGGGCACCGAAGGTTTTGTAGATGGAGTTCAGTTCGAGAGCGTTCATCGGCCTGCCGTGCGTTTGGATTGATGATAGAGAAGCGCGGTCAACGGAAGCGAAAGCAAAATCATGATCAGCGCGTAAGGTGCCGCTGCGGCGTAGTCGATTTCGCTGGTCATGGCCCAAAAGCCAGTGGCCAGGGTGCGGGTGCCACTCGGCGAGAGCAACAGGGTCGCGGTCAGTTCATTGGTGATCGCCAGGAACACCAGCGCCGCACCGGCGGCTGCACCCGGTGCTGCCAGACGCATGGTAATCAGCCAGAGTGCCTTGCTCGGCGAGCGGCCCAGACTGCGGGCGATATTTTCCAGCTCTACCGGTGCCTGGGCAATGCCTGCACGCAAACTGACCAGCGCGCGTGGCAAGAACATCAGCAGGTACGCCAGCAGCACGGTGATGGTGGTCTGGTAAATCGGTCGGGCAAAGCTGATGGTGACGGTCACCAGTGCCAGCGCTACGACGATCCCCGGCAATGAACTGGTGATGTAGTTGCAGCTTTCCAGGAGGCGATGCAGGCGCCCTGGCGAACGTATCGACAACCAGGCCACCGGAACCGCAGCGCAGGTGGTGATGACCGCGCCGACGCTGGCCAGAACGAGGGTCTGCTTCAACGCCGGGAGAATTTCCGCCATGCGCCAGACGTCCGCGCCACCGGCAAGCAACCATTGGGCCAAGGTAACCAGCGGCACGCCGAGTGCCAGCACGCTTGTGATGATCGGCAGCAACAGTGCAGCGGCTTTGGTGTTGCGTGTCAGCCGCTGGGTACGTTGCAGGCGCGCGCTACCGGAACCGACCCGTGCGTAACGGGCATGGCCACGGGAGGCGGATTCAGCGGTCAACATCAGCAGGCAGCACAGTGCCAGAACCCCGGCCAGCATGTTCGCCGCCGGACCGTTGAAAGACGACTGGAACTGGTCAAAGATCGCCGTGGTGAAGGTGTCGAAGCGAATCATCGCGTACAGGCCGTATTCGGCCAGCAAGTGCAGCCCGACTAGCAAGGCGCCGCCACAGATGGCCAGGCGCAGTTGCGGCAGCACGACCCGGAAAAACACCGCCCAAGGTTTTAGCCCAAGCGATTCGGAGACATCTTCGATGGCCGGGTCGAGACGCCGCAGGGTGGCGGCGATCGGCAGATAGAGGAACGGGAAGTAGGCGATAACCGAAACCAGTACCCCGGCAAACAACCCGTGAATCGGTGGTACCAGGCTGACCCAGGCATAACTGTGCACAAAGGCCGGCACCGCAATCGGTGCCGTTGCCAACACCGACCAGAGGCGGCGGCCCGGCAAGTCGGTGCGTTCGGTCAACCAGGCGAGTGCCACGCCGAGCGCGACACACAGGGGAATCGTGATCACCACCAGCAACACGGTGTTGATCAAAAGTTCGGCCACTCGAGGCCTGAAGACCAGCTCGGCGATCGTCGCCCAGCCGGTCTTGATGGAAATGCCGATGACAAACGCCAGCGGCAGTAGCGCCAGCAACGACACCAGAATGGAGATTGCGATCACCCACCTGCCGCCGCGCCCTCCGGGGGCGCGGCGAGGGTGTGAACGTGGGCTGGCCAGAGTCACCGCAAGGGCGACCCCGGCTACTTCAGCAGCTTCTGGCAACGTGACTGGCTTGGACATCAGATTACAACAACCCCGCCTGAGTCATCAGCTCGACAGCTTTTTTGCTGTTGAGTTTGGAGGCGTCGACGACAGGCGCGTCAAGTTGCGCCAGCGGCACCAGTTTCGGGTTCGACTCTGCGTCCTTGCCCACCGCGTACTCAAACGACTTGCCGGTTTTCAGAATGGCCTGACCTTCTTTGCCGGTGATCCACTTCAGGAAAGCCTGAGCTTCTTCCTGGTGTTTGCTGGATGCCAGAACAGCGCCACCGGAGAGGCTGACAAACGCGCCCGGATCTTTGTGCTTGAAGTAGTGCAGCGAGGTGTTCTTGCTGTTTTCGCCGGTTTTGCTCTGATCGACGAAGCTGTAGTAGTGGTAGATCACTCCGCCTTCGATCTGACCGGCATTAACGGCTTTGAGCACAGCGCTGTTGCCGCGGTAGGCGGTAGCGTTGGCTTTCATGCCTTTGAGCCATTCCAGGGTGGCGGCTTCGCCTTTGAGTTCCAGTACAGCGGCGACGATGGCCTGAAAATCGGCACCGGCAGGCGAACCGGCCCAACGACCTTTCCAGCTTGGGGAAGCCAGGTCCATCAACGACTTCGGCAGGTCGGCTTCGGCCAGTTTGCTTTTGTTGTAGACAAACACGGTCGAACGAGCGGCGATACCCACCCATTTGCCATGGGCAGGGCGATAGGCCGAACCGATTTGCTCAAGGGTCGAAGGCGCGACAGGAGTAAACAGCCCGGCGTTATCCACCAGCACCATGGCCGGGGAGTTCTCGGTCAGGAACACGTCAGCCGGGGAGGCCGCACCTTCTTGCACGAGCTGGTTGCCCATCTCGCTGTCATCGCCGTTGCGCAGCGTGACCTTGATCCCTGTTTCATGGGTAAAACCTTCGACCCAGGCCTTGGTCAGCGTCTCATGCTGAGCGTTGTAGACGACGATGCCGTCGCTGCTTGGCGCAGCAAAGACATGGCCGGCACCCAATAGAGTGGTGGCGAGCAGCGCGGTTTTCAGAAACGAAGGAAGACGAGGATTCATTTTGTTAGCAGCTCCTGCAGTTTTTTAAGAATCAGGTTGGCAAGCCTGTCAATCAGTTCCCGCGATCCCTGCAGCTTGCTCAAAACAATGCGAATCATTCGCATGCTTTTCGTGCGCGGGCAATTTAGTGTGGGATATGTGAAAAAAACGTCAAATACATCATTAATCAATGTCGTTTGTATTTAGATTGAGTAACGCAGGGGGGCAGTTTGAACGACAGAGCTGTTTGAGTTCAAACGATATCGTCGACGAGGCTCACTGATTTCACGTGAGTAGTGCTGGAAAGGATCGAGAGGCCCGGCGGGCCTCTCGATCCTTTTTCATTTGGCGGGGGTGTTGGGGATGAAGGCGACGCTGGCGTCCGAGCGGGGATGCATCAGTCGTTCACCGTTGTCTGGTTGCGTGACGACGGCCTGATGGTCGACAGTCAAGTAGTTCAACGGCAGCTGATCGCCACGTTTGTAGTGCGCCACAATGATGGTGCGCTGCGGGTCCCACTGCTGACCGCTGGTCTTTTCCAGCCACGCCATGAACTGCGCGCTGTTGCCTTCACGGGGGAAGTCCTGGGTATCAGGCACGTAGTAGAAAGGCGCACCGTCGTTTTGCAGATAGATCGGGACTTTGTTGTCGACCTCGACCATCACCATCCGCCATTGATTCCACGGTGCGATCAGGCTGGCTTGAGCCTTGACGTCCTTGCCGAACTGCACGACGCCGCCACCACCGTTGCTCCAGGGCACGATAATCCCGAGTATCAGCAACAGCAGGACGGTCGTGATGCCAAAGCCGATCTTCAGCCCGCGTCCTTCGACTTTGCCGGCAGCCCGCCGTTGTTCCATGCGTTGGGTGACCCACCAGGCCGCCAGCAGCTGGGCAAACGGCACCAGCGGCAAGACGTAATAACTGCGTCGGCTACCGCTGGCGGTGAAGAACAGGAACAGCAAGCCCAGACCCCAGATCAACCAGCGGGCATTGGGTTCGAGCGTACGCCAGTTGCGAGCCGCGACCCACAGCCCAAACACCCAGAACGGTGCCCATGGCAAGGTGTAGACCGGTAGGTAAATCAGATAAGTATAAATCGGCCCGATGTGGTCGAACGGCTGGAAAAACCGCACCACGTTTTCCCGGAAGACCAGTCCCAAACCACTCTCGGCGGAGGTGGGTGCGCCGTAGATATTCGACAACACGAACGGCACCGCGTAGACCACGCCGCCAACCAGCAGGGCGACGCATAGACGCAGGTTGAGGTGACGTTTCCAGCGGCCGTCCTGCAGCAGATGGGGCAGCAGCACCAGCCCTGGCAGGATGAAACCGATCAGGCCTTTGAACAGCGAGGTCACCGACAGTAGCAGGAAGAACACGCAGTAGCGACCGAGTCGTGTGTCGTCCGGCCCGCGCCAATACCACCAGATCGCCGCCAGCACACCGCACACCGTCAGAATGTCAGCCGTCGCGACCCGCGCCCAAAAGACGAAGTAGAAGGTGGTTGCCAGCATCCAGCCGGCGATCAGGCCGGTGCCTTTGCGAAACAGCTGCTCGCCGATCAGGTAGACCAGCCAGACACTCAGCCAGGCTGAAATCACCGAAGTCAGGCGCAAGGACCAGTGGCCAAGGCCGCCGGTGAACCAGGTGGTGGCGGTAATCAACCAGTAGGAGGGCAGTGGCTTGTCGTAATAGGAGCCGCCCATGAGGTACGGGTCGAAGTAGTTACCGCTTTGCAGCATCTGCAACGTGATGTTCGCCCAGCGTGTTTCCGGGCCCCAGAGTTCCCGTGTGCCCAGCCCCAACAACAGGAGAAGCGCTGAAACCCCAAGCAGGATCAGCAGCGCGCGTGTTTCGGTTTCCCGCGACTTCATATGGTGTTTCCCGTAGGTCCGACCGCCAGCCGCAGGATTGCTCCATGCTAATGGACGCCGCGACCTGCGCGCCGGGGTCAGAAAGTGCAAATCATCTGCTTGCCGGGTGACGATATGGATATCGCACCCGGCAAACCAGTGCATCAGGAAGGATCAGGGTTGTTGCGGGAAGATCAGGATCTCCAGCTCGCCCCGCTTGTAATGCTTGCCATCGATCGGCAGCAGCAAGACTTCCTGCTCTTCCAGGGCATTTTTCACACGCATGACCACACCCACCGAACCCTTTTTACGGGCGTCGGTCATCCACTGCTGGACACTGTTCATGTCGATTTTGCGGTGTTCTGCCTCAGGGTAAGCCGCGCCATACTGCAGTTCACCGACGGTGTTGTACAGGTCAACTTGCGGGCGTTTCAGGCGCCAGGACAATGCCGAGGCCGCACCCAAGTCGTTACTCAGCAACGAAGTGGTCTCGCTCAACTCCTGAACATGCTCGGCGATGAACTGGTCAGGCATTTTGCTGTTGACGATTGTGGCGGGCATGGCGGCCGGCAACAAGGCGACCAGTAGCCAGATGCCCAGCGCCGGGGCGGCCCAATAGACCAGCGGCCGAAGGGCTTGCAGGGCGTTGGCGATGATCCAGCCGGCCAGCACGATGAAGCCCAGCGACATCGGGAACATTTCGGTGTTTTCGAAGATCGACTTGGTGATCTGCAGGTAGATCAGGACAATCAGGGCGATCGTCGCGATCGCCGCGTTGAGCAAGCCGTTGATGCGAATCGACCGGCCACGGGCCTCGCTCACCAGATCGATCAACGTGTTGGCCATCAGCAAGGCCAGCGGTAGCAGGCACGGCATGATGTAGGTTGGCAGCTTGCCCCTGCTCAGGCTGAAAAACACCAGCGGCAGGAGCATCCACAACAGCAGGAAGCCAGTACTGTTCTGAGTCTTGTTTTTCCAGGCCTGAACCAGTGTCGATGGCAGCAGGGCTGCCCATGGCAGGCTCGAAACCACCATGATCGGCAGGAAGAACCACCACGGCCGGGTGTGCTGGGCATCGTCGGCGGCGAACCGGCGAATGTGCTCTTGCCAGAAGAAGTACCGCCAGAAATCGGGTTCCTGGCTGTGGATCGACAGCACCCACGGCAGGCTGACAACGATGGCGACGACCATCGCCACCGGACCATAGCGCAGCAACTCACCAAAGCGCTTTTGCCAGATCATGTAAGGCAGTGCGATCAACACCGGCAACAGCCAGGCGAGAAAGCCCTTGGTCAGGAAGCCCATGCCGCAGGCGAGGCCCAGCAGGGCCCAGGCGCCGAGCTTGCCGCGTGGGGTTTTGTTATCCAGGGCAAACCACAGGGCAACCAGACTCAGGTTGACCCAAAAGGTGAATTGCGGATCGAGGTTGGAGTAACCGGCCTGGCCGGCGATCAGGCCGAAGCTCATGTAGAGCAGGGCGGCAGCGAAACTCTTGCGGGGATCGTTCCACAAGCGACGGGCGATCAAATAAGCCAGCCACACACTCAGCCCGGTGCTGATTGCCGAGGCAATACGCACGCCAAACAGGTTCTCGCCAAAGATCGCCTGACCGATGGCGATCATCCAGTAACCGGCAATGGGCTTCTCAAAGTAGCGGAAACCCATGAAGTGCGGAGACACCCAGTCACCGCTCAGCAACATTTCCTGGCTGATCTGCGCGTAACGGGGCTCATCGGGAATCCATAACCCGTGGCCCATCATCGGCAACAGGTAGAACAGGCCGAAGGCCAACAACAGGCAGGGTAAAGCCCAGCGTTTGATCATTTTACTCGTGCTCCCTGCGACTTCATGCGACGGTTCGGATTGCTGCGTGAGCAATCAGTAAAGTGATGCGTGACGAGTATGATTTTTCGCTTCATGAGACGGCCTTGATACCGGAAGACATTGCTCGGTTTTTAGTGTTTTGGTTATGACGTTCGGTGCTGCGCAGGCCTTTTTCAACAAAGGGCGCGCTGGGGCATGGACATCGCTGTAGCGACGATCCGGCCGTATTATTCGACAAAAGAAAAAAGTCGACGCATGACATTAAAAAATAAAGTTATTCAACTTGTTTCAAGCGCACGCAGACGCTGACGAACTGCCGTAGTGGCGACTCTTTGAGTTCGTTAACCGCGTCTGCGTGCACCCGCCAGAATCATTATTTGCTGGCGAATCGTTTATCCAGCACGGTTGGCCAGTCCTGGGAGTTCACAATGCCAAGGACTTTCAACTGCCCGTCAGCGGTAACCGAGACGAACAGGGCGCTGGTGTACTCACTGGTGGGGGCATGCTTGAAGCCGGTTTGTTTCTCGAAGTCACTGATGCAGCCGCTGTGGGTGACCAAGACCAGATTGCGATGCGCCGTTTTGTGTGCGACGACATCGTCACGCATGGCTTTGCCGCACTGGGCCAGCCATTCCTGATGCGTCGCCTCTTTACCGAACATGTATTGCGCGGTTTGCATCGTGCGGGTCGCCGGGCTGCTGAACACATCCGCATGGTCCATGCCCAGGGCGTTGAATCCTTTGCCCACCTCTGTCGATGCCGCGCTGCCTACCTGGGTAATACCATCGGCGGGGCCCAGGCAAGGATTTTTCGACTGGTCGCAACGTTCGGCGTGCCGAACCAGCACCACCACGTCCCCAGCCTGCCAGTGTTCAAATACACCAGCAGTTGCCATGTGATTTCCTTCTGCCAGTATCGCAGGAGAGTGGGGCCACAAGACGAAACCGGTGACCAGTGCAGCCACGATCACCGCCGACGCGGCGAGGGTCACTTTCATGAAGCGGTTCTTGATCGCCCGTTTAGGCGAGTCCTTGGGCATTGCAGAATTAACCACGCCTGTCACCTGTAAATAGTATTGGGACGAAGAATTTAGACATCGTTCAAGCAGGCAGCTTAGTCAGTACATAAAAAACGCGAGCATTGAAGGTCGATTTATGCCGGCATAATTTAGGGGCAGGCAGGTGGGGGATAAGTGAAACGAATGTGAAAATTTTGCGGGAATTCTTAACCTTCCCTTAATGAAGGCTAATTAGTTGATTTTAAGTGCATTACCAACCATGGGAGCCGCCTCGCCGGAACCGTGAGTGTGGTTGCCGGGGAGGCGGCAAGTGCCCGCTCAGGCGCAATGGTTTCAAGTCGCTTCGTGGGGCGGTTTCCCCAGCAGATCTATTCTGCAACCCGGGCCGGCGTCGTAAACCGCCAGTTTCATGTCGTGTAACCGCGCCACCGCCGAGACCATGCTCAAGCCCAATCCGTTGCCGGGGGTGTGACGACTCAGCTCTGAACGGTAGAGCCGGCGAAATACCGCCTCGCGCTCGGCTTCCGGAATGCCCGGACCATTGTCGGTTACCTGAATACCGACGCCTGCTCCATCAGCAATAACCCTGAGACTGACGCTGCTATGGTCAGGAGAGAACTTGATCGCGTTATCCAACAGATTGCAGCACGCATCGAACAGCAATTGGGCATCACCGGCGATCAGCGCTGACTCCGTGCTGGCATGGAACGCCAGGCTGATGCCGCGCTCCTCGGCCAACGGCTCATAGAGTTCGGCGGCATCGGCGCCAATCAGGTTCAGATCGACCGGTGCAAAGTGGCTGCGTCGCGCACTGTCCTCAATCTCCGATATGCGCAGCAAGGCACGGAACGTCATCAACAAGCCCTTGGCCTCGGCCAGAGCCGAGTCAATGCTGGCGGCATATTCGTCCTCGCGCAGACCTCGACGCTGCGCGCGCTCAAGGCCCGCGATCAGCCGGGTCAAGGGCGTGCGAAGATCGTGGGCAATGTCGTCGCAGACACCCTTGACCTCGCTCATCAAGCGTTCCAGCTCATCCAGCATGCTGTTGACGACGTGGGCAAGGCGGTCGATGTCATCGTTGTTGCCCAGCGTTGGTAAGCGGCCACTCAAGTCACCCTCGATAATGCCTTTGATCGAGTTGCTCAATTTGTCGAGCCGGCGCCGCGCCGAGTAGCCCAGTCCAATCGCGCCTAACAGGCCGACCACCAGCAGCAGGACCCCACCGGAAATCAGTGCATGGACCAAAAGTTCGTCGAACTCGCGGATATCGTGCATGTCCTGGGCGACCAGCAGCGTTTTGCCGTCTTCCAGGCGATGGGCGATAAACCGCACCGGGCGATAGTGGTCGTTGGTTTTCTCCCAGTCGAATTCGGTGGGCTGATCGTATTCGCTGAACGCCGGCAGTTGATGGATGGCGCCAGCAATGAACCGGTCATTTTCATCAAACAAGGAATGGGGCAGGCGGCCTTCGATATCCGAACTGGCGTGTTTGCGGATTTCCTCTTCACGCAGCTGCGGAGATTGCTGGCTGCGACTCTCTACCTGACGATAGAGCGCGGTGTCGGCCTCGGTCTTCAGGTAAAACGCGGTCTGCCAGTAGATGTAACCAAACAGCGCCAAAAACGAGCAACCGAACAGTCCCAGAAACATCAGGCCCGTGCGAAAGCTGATGGTGCGCGGAATCTCACTCAGGTGAACGGAGAACATAACCGGCCCCCCGAATGGTGTGGATCATCTGCGCTTCGCCTTCGGCGTCGATCTTGCGACGTAGGCGACCGATATGCACTTCGATGACATTGGTGCGCTCGTCATAGCTGTAATTCCATACGGCCTCAAACAACATAGTGCGCGTGACCACCTGTTCGGCGTTGCGCATCAGGTGCTCCAGCAGCGCGTATTCACGCGGAACCAGGTCTATGGTTCGATCGCCACGGCGCACACTGCGCCGTAACAGGTCGACGTGCAGGTTGCCGACGCGCAGCTGATTGTCCGGCTCGCGGGTGGTGGGTTCGGCACGGCGACGGCTCAAGGCGTCCAGCCGAGCGGTAAGCTCAATGAATTCGAAAGGCTTGGTCAGGTAATCGTCGCCACCGGCGCGCAAGCCTCGAACACGCTCATCGAGTGCGCTCAGGGCACTGAGGATCAACACCGGCGTGCTCACACTCGCCGCTCGCAAGGCGGTCAATACACCCAGCCCATCGATGCCGCCCGGCAGCATCCGGTCGAGTACGATCAGGTCGAAGGGCTCGCTGAGGGCTTTGAGCAAACCGTCACGGCCGTTGTTCACGCAGGTGACGGTAAAGCCGTGGTCCTGCAGGGCTGCTTCAATTTCGCGAGCGGTGGAGTTGTCGTCTTCGACGACCAGAACGTGGGTCATGGGAGTTGAACCGGCCACTTGAACGAGTGAGAGATGGCATAGTGTGTCAAATCCAGGCAGACGCCAACGTCGCCGCCAGATAAATAAAAGTTTAGTTTTTGTTAAGAGAGGAAGCTCCTTGCGCATTCTAGTCGTTGAAGACGATGCCCAGACCGCGACCTACCTGTTGCGTGGGCTGACGGAAAGCGGGCACGTGGTGGATGTCGCCGAAGAAGGCAACGATGGCCTGGCCATGGCCCTGGAAGGTATTCATGACGCGTTGATTGTCGACCGACGCTTGCCGGGGCTCGACGGCATCGCGCTGGTGCGGGCAATACGCAGTCGCGGCTTGCGTATTCCGGTGTTGATGCTCAGTGCTCAGTCCACCACCGCGCAAAAGGTCGAAGGCTTGCAAGCCGGTTGCGACGATTACCTGGCCAAACCCTATGCCTTCGCCGAGGTGCTGGCGCGACTCGAGGCCTTGCTGCGCGGCGCCGATCAACCAAGCGCCACCGGGCGCAAGCTGGAAGTCGGCGAGCTCGAACTCGACTGCGCGACGCGTACGGCGGTGCGTCAGGGCCGCAGCATTGTCTTGCAACAGCGTGAAGCGTTGCTGCTGGAGAAACTCATGCGCCACAGTGGCCAGGTGGTGACCCGCGACATGCTGCTCGACAGTGCCTGGGATTATGCTTTCGATCCGAATGACAATGTCATCGACAAACATATCCATCGTCTGCGGCGCAAACTTGATGAAGGATTCGAGTATTCGTTGATCAAGACCATTCCGGGCGCGGGTTACAGCTTTCAGGCCGGCCCCGAGCCTGATTAAACAAAAGTTTACCTACAGGCGAACGCTCTGCTAGGCGCTGTTGGCTATCTTCGGCTGATTCGTGGACTTGCTCCACAAACGTTTCAGCCGGAGATCGCGTGCCAATGCCAGTTGCAACCTCACCGAGGCGTAACTTTTTATCAATATCGGTGCTGCTGGGCATATTAATGCTCGGTGGCTGCTCGATGGTGCCCGCTTACCATCAACCGGAGTTGCCGCTGGCGGCAAACTGGAATGGCGCCGAGCAAACGTCCGCCGCACGAGGAGGGCAGTGGTGGAGCGAATTCCACAGCGCTGAACTGAATAACCTGATCGCCCGCGGCCTCTCGGCCAATTACACCCTTAAAGCCGCGGCCAGCCGCATTGAAGAAGCACGGGCTTCGGCTCAGGTCGTCGGCGCAGGTCAATACCCGACGCTGGCATTGGGCGGCAATGTCCAGCGTCAGAACAACTACGGCACCACCAAGAAAAGCAGCGTGTTCGCTCAAGCGACCTACGAGCTGGACTTCTGGGGCAAACAGCGCGCCGCCGCCGATTCCGCCGATGCGTTGGCCAATGCCAGTGTGTTCGATGCGCAAACTCTGCGCATGAGCCTGGGGGCGAGCATTGCCGACAGCTACTTCCAGGTCTTGTCACTGGAAGAACGGCTGCGCCTGGCCCAGTCGATCGCCGACGACGCCAAGCAGGTACTCGATCTGGTCGAAGTCCAGGCCAGCCAAGGCGCCGTGTCCAATCTTGAAGTGGCGCAGCAACGCAACGCCCTGCAAACCTTCCAGGCCGCGATGCCACCTTTGCGTCAGCAGCGCGATCTGGCGCTTTACCAATTGGCGGTACTGGTGGGCGAGACGCCGCAAGGTTTCCACCTGCAAAGCTCTGGTCTTGACGATTTGCAGGTCCCACGTCCGTCCGCTGGCCTGCCGATCGGCCTGCTGCGTCAGCGACCCGACGTGCAAGCGGCTGAAGCGCGACTGGTCTCGGCCAACTTCGATGTTGGGGTTGCCCGTGCGGCGTTCTTGCCGAACCTGTCGCTGGACCTGCTCGGCGGCATCGACACTATTGCAGGCGGCAGTATCTGGAGCGTCATCGGCACATTGGCCCAACCGGTGTTCACCGGTGGTCAGCTCAGCGGCCAGCTGCACGTTGATCAGGCCCACGCGCAGGAACTGACCGCCAGTTACCGCGAATCGGTGATCGAGGCGCTGCAAGACGTCGAAACCCAACTGAGCGCCACCCGCGAACTGGATAAAAGCTATGCCCTGAATCAGGCCGCGGTGGACTCCGCCCGCGAGGCCGCCAGGCTGGCGCAGGTTCGTTATCGGCTGGGCTCCACCGACTTTCAGACCTTGCTGATCGTCGAGCGCACCCAGTATCAGGCTGAAGACACGCTGTTGCAGGTGCGCTTGCAACACTTGCAAGCCTCCGTCGGTTTGTTTCGGGCGCTGGGCGGTGACTTCACGCCCGACACCCTCGCTTCCCTTTCTCCTTCCCAGGCGTCTCACCCATGAATGCTAAGCCACGCGTTGCGAACCCTCGCCATCGAGCACTTTCCTGGGCGCTGCTGATCCTCCTGTTGGGCGCCGGTTTCGGTGGTTTTCAGTGGATCAAACGGGCCCAGGCTGCGCCCACCAAGGCCGAAGCCACGGCCGTGCCGGTGCAACTGACGCAAGTCAGCCAACAGGACCTGCCGATCTGGCTCAGTGCAATCGGCAACGTCCAGCCGCTCAACAGCGTCAATGTGCGGGTTCGGGTGGATGGCGAGTTGCAGAAAGTCCTGTTCAAGGAAGGCCAGACGGTGAACGCCGGCAGTCTGCTGGCGGTGATCGATCCTCGGGTTTATCAGGCGCAAGTGGCTCAGGCACAAGCCCTGGTGGCCAAGGATCAGGCACAGCTGGCCAACCTGCGGGTCAATCTGGACCGGGCCAGCAAACTGGCGGCCGCCAAGGCCGGGCCGACCCAGGATGTCGATACCTATCGCGCCGAACTGGCAGCGCAACAGGCCACGGTTCAGGCTGACCAGGCGGCACTGGATAACGCGCGCCTGCAACTGGAGTTCACTCAGGTCAAAGCGCCGCTGACCGGGCGCACCGGCCAGCGCTTGCTGGATGTCGGCGCCATCGCCCATGGCGCGGAAGCCACGGGTCTGGTGACGATTACCCAGATGAACCCGATTTCGGTGGCTTTCGCTGTCTCGCAGGATGAACTCCCACAGATACTTGAAGAAAACGCTAAGGGGGCCTTGCAAGTGGTCGCCATGACCCGCGATGGCAATCAGGAAATCGCTCGCGGCCGTCTGAGCTTCATCGACAGCCAGGTCGCCGCGGCCAGCGGTCAGATCCAGTTGAAGGCCGAGTTCGACAACAGTGCCAGTCAGCTGTGGCCTGGCGAACTGGTCAGCGCACGCTTGTTGGTCAACACTCGTCAGGATGTCACGGTAGTGCCAGTCAACGCCGTGCAGTTCGGCCGTCAAGGTAACTTTGTCTATGTAGTCGGCTCCGATCAACGAGTGCAGACACGTCAGGTCGATGCAGCCGCTGTGGTCGATGGCAAACAATGGATTCGTCAGGGACTGGCTGCCGGAGAAACGGTCGTGGTCCAAGGCCAGTCACGCATCGCGCCGGGCGTCAAAGTCGCGCCGATCAAGGCTGACGAAGCCGCCGCGCTGGCTGCTGCCACACCGGTGGAGAGTGCACGATGAACGGACTCGCCGGACTGATTCAACGACGCGTCGGCCTGAGCCTGTTGGCGCTTGGGGTCATGCTGCTGGGCGCTTTCGCTTACTTCCAATTGCCGGTGGCACCACTGCCCACCGTTGATTTTCCTACCATCCAGGTCACCGCCAAACTCTCCGGAGCCAGCGCCGAGACCATGGCTTCATCAGTGGCGACGCCACTCGAAAGAGCCTTTGCCGCTGTTCCGCAAGTCACCTCGATGACCTCATCGAGCGCGGCCGGCAAGACCCAGGTTGTGTTGCAGTTCGACCTGTCACGGAACATCGACGGTGCCGCCCAGGATGTGCAGACCGCGATCAACACCGCGACTCCGAACTTGCCGAAAACCATGACCAGCACGCCGACCTTCAACAAGGTCAACCCGGCGGAAGGTACGGTGTTGTCGCTGGCCGTGACGTCGCCGACGCGCACGCTGCCGGAACTCGACCGTTACGCGGACAACTACATTGCCCAACGTTTGTCGCAGATGCCCGGCGTGGGACTGGTGGATTTCCATGGTGAACAAAAACCGGCGGTGCGTATTCAGATCGACCCGGATGCGCTGGCCGCACGTGGCCTGAGCCTGGAAGACGTGCGCAGCGTGATTGGCGTCAGTACCGTGGATCAGCCCAAGGGCACCCTTGACGGGCAGACCCGTTCCGTCACGCTCGGCGCGACCGACCAGATGCTCGACCCGCAGCATTATCGGGATCAGGTGATCGCCTATAAAAACGGCATGCCGATCAAACTCGGCGACCTCGGCCGGGTGATCGCCGGTGCCGAAGATACCCAGCAAGCCGCACAGTTGGGCGGTGAGCCGACGGTGATCGTCGACATTCACAAACAACCGGGTTTCAACCTGCTGTCGACCATCGCCACGATCAAGGCGAAGCTGCCCGAACTGACCGCGTCATTGCCGCGTGATGTGCAGGTCCAGGTGGTGGGCGACCGCACCCAGACCATCGAAGCCTCGGTCAACGACATGCAGTTCACCTTGCTGCTGTCGATTGCCCTGGTGGTCGTGGTGATCTTCGTGTTTCTGCGCAAGGCCACTGCCACCCTGATCCCCAGCCTGACCATTCCGCTGTCGCTGGTGTCAACTTTCGGCGTCATGTATTTGCTGGGCTACAGCCTCGACAACCTGTCGATCATGGGCCTGGCCATTGCCGTCGGCTTTGTGGTGGACGATGCCATCGTGGTGATGGAAAACATCGTGCGCCATCTGGAAATGGGCAAGTCACGCCTGCAATCGGCGGTCGATGGCTTGCGCGAAGTGGCGTTCACCATTGTCTCGATGACGGTGTCGCTGATCGCGGTGTTTTTGCCGATCCTGTTGATGTCAGGGATCGTCGGGCGCCTGATGCGCGAATTCGCGGTCACGGTCAGCGTGGCGATCATCATGTCGTGCATCGTCTCGCTGACCATCACCCCGATGCTCTGTGCCTGGCTGCTCAAACCCCATGCCGAGAGCGAGGAGGGGCGTTTCGCCCAGGCCTGCGAGCGGGCGTTCACTGGCTTGCACAACGGCTATCGCCGCAGCCTCGACTGGGTCCTTGACCATCAGCGTCTGACCCTCGGCGTGGCACTGGCCACATTGCTGGCGACAGCGGTGTTGTACGTGAGTATTCCCAAGGGCTTCTTCCCGCAGCAGGATAACGGCCTGATCCAGGGCGTGGCCGAAGCCGCTGCCGATATCTCGCCGATGGCCATGCGTGAACAGGTCAACCGTGTCGCCGAAGTCGTTGGTCATGACCCGGCGGTGGCCAAGGTGTATTTCTGGATCGGCCCGAACCCGACGGTCAGCCAGGGCAAGGTGATGATCAACCTCAAGCCGTTCAGCGAGCGCACCGACAGTGCCCGCGAGGTGATCAGCCGCTTGCAGCCGGCCCTCGATCAGCTGTCCGGGGTCAAGGTCTACCTGCAGGCTAACCAGGACATCCAGATCGGTGGCCGCGCCAGTAAAACCCAGTATCAGTACACCCTTCAGGACCCGGACAGCGCAGAGCTGGATCACTGGAGCGGGGTGTTGCTGGAAAAACTCAAGACCTTGCCGCAACTGCAACACGTGACCTCTGACCAGCAGCAGGCGATTCCACAGGCGACGCTGGTGATCGACCGTGCCACGGCGGCGCGTCTGGGCGTGACGGTGCAGTCCATCGACGACGTGCTGTACGACGCCTTCGGGCAGCGTCAGGTTGCGACGATGTTCACCCAACTCGACCAGAACCATGTGATTCTCGAACTGGACCCGCACTGGCAGACGTCCACCGCCACGCTGGAGCATTTGTACGTTCGCGCAAGCTCCGGAACCCTGGTGCCACTGAATCTGTTGGCGAGCATCAAGACCGAGCAGGTGCCGATCATCATCAACCACCAAGGGGTGTTTCCGGCCATTACCCTGTCGTTTGACCTGGCGCCCGGCCAAGCCCTGAGCGATGCGGTTAGCGCCATCAACCAAGCGTCCCTGGCAGTGGCGATGCCTGACTCTGTTGTCGGCAGTTTTCAGGGCACCGCCCAGGCGTTCCAGGACTCGCTCAAATCCCAGCCCTGGCTGATTCTGGCGGCGATTCTGACCGTCTACATCGTGCTCGGCGTGCTCTACGAGAATGCGATTCACCCATTGACGATCATCTCGACCCTGCCGTCCGCCGGGTTCGGCGCACTGCTGGCACTGATGCTGTGTGGACAGGACCTGTCGGTACTTGGGATGATCGGCATTATTTTGCTGATCGGTATCGTCAAGAAGAACGCGATCATGATCGTTGACTTCACGCTGTCGGCCCAGCAACGTGGCCTGTCCGCCAGAGACGCCGTGCGCGAAGGGTGCCTGTTGCGGCTGCGGCCAATCCTGATGACGTCACTGGCAGCGTTGCTCGGTGCGGTGCCCCTGGCGTTCGGCCACGGTGCCGGCTCGGAGCTTCGCCAACCACTGGGCATCGCCATCGTCGGTGGCCTGGCGGTATCGCAGATCCTGACTTTGTACACCACACCGGTCGTCTACCTTTGGTTTGAGCGTCGGCGGCGCAGTCAAAAACTCGTCGCGCAGGACATCAAGGTGTGAAACCGGCATTCGAACACTGGAAAAACATGGACTCCAAACAGAGCCTGACGAAAAGGATTGTGATTGTTTTCGCACTGATGACTGCGTTTGTCGCGGGAGTCTTTGCGGTCGGCATTGTCGTGACCGTGCACGTCGTTGAAGGAAAGCTCACCACTACCAGTCTGGGCGGTGGGCTGCAACGTTTGCTGCTGATGGACAATACCGATGACTGGACCCACCGACCGGAGAAAGACGAGCTTTTTTTCTTTGAGGGCGGGCTGGGCGAAATGGCCCCGGACGAGCAGCTCAAGGCGCTGCACCCGGGCTTTCAGGAACTTGTCTTTGACGGCGAGGACTACTACGCCATGGTGCGGGTGGTCGACGGTCGCCAATACATCCTGATGAAAGATCAGCGAAGCCACGAACAACGTGAACGGGTGTTGTACGCGGTAGTGATTGTCGGTTTCGTGTTGAGCATCCTGCTGGCAGTTCTGCTGGGTTGGCTGCTGGCCCGACGCGTCATGGCGCCGGTGATCCGTCTGGCGCGCCAGGTGCGTCACCGCGACCAGTTACTGGAACTCGCACCACCGCTGGCACCCGAGTACGCCGTCGACGAGGTCGGCGAACTGGCGGTTTCCTTTGATCAAACCCTGGGTCGACTGCGTGATGCACTGGGCCGGGAAAAACTCTTTACCAGCGATGTGAGCCACGAGTTACGGACCCCGTTGATGGTGCTCGCCAGTTCGTGTGAGCTGTTGCTGAGCAATCGTGCCCTGGATCAGCGCTCCATGGCTCAGGTCAGCCGCATTGCCAGGGCCAGCGATGAAATGCGGCAACTGGTCGATACGTTCCTGATGCTGGCGCGTGACCGGGACAACGACTCCGGCAATGGTGCCAGCGCGTCGTTGAAAGAGGTCGCCGATGCTCTGGCGGAGATATGGGGCAGGCTGATCCGGGAGAAAGGCCTGGAGTTCATCTACGTCAACGAGCAAGCCTCAAACATTTACTACAACCTGACGTTCCTGCAATCGGTAATGGGCAACCTGCTGCGCAATGCCTGGCACTACACTGATCACGGCTTCATTCGCCTGACCCTGCGTGATCATGGCTTCAGCGTGGAAGACAGCGGGATCGGCATCCCGGAAGAAAAACGCCATGCGATGTTCCAACCCTTTGTCAGGGGCGACGAACACCGGGGCGAAGGGCTGGGCCTGGGGCTGTCGCTGGTTCAGCGGATCTGCACCAATCAGAGCTGGCGAGTGGAACTCACCACCTGCGAACCCCACGGCTGCCATTTCGCCGTGGACCTGACAGAGCGTCAGGAGCAAGTCCTGCTCTGACGGATGCGGTGCAGGACAGTTGCTACGGGATAGCCATGCACCGCATTTCAATTTATGTCCGTTGGTCGGTTTACCTGACAGGCCTGTCGATTTGAGCTTCAGTGGATCGACTAATCGGTAATTCAATGACGCATTTCAACGAGGAGAGTGATCATGTCTTATGTCGATGGCTTTGTTGCCGCTGTACCCACCACCAACCGCGATAAATTCAAGCACCACGCCGAGTTCATGGCCGCCATTTTCAAAGAGAACGGCGCATTGAGCGTCACCGAATGCTGGGGGGACGACGTGCCCGAAGGCAAGGTGACCTCGTTCCCGATGGCGGTGAAACTCAAGGAAGGCGAGACCGTGGTTTTCTCGTGGATCATCTGGCCGGATCGCAAAACACGCGATGCCGGCATGCAAAAGTTCATGGACGACCCGCGAGTCCGTTCGGAGGGCAACTCAATGCCCTTCGATGGTCAGCGGATGATCTTCGGCGGCTTCGAGATGATCGTGAACGTGTGAGGTTCGCGTGAGCCGGGGGGGGGGCGAGCAACGACGCAGCCCCGTTCCTATTCCTGAACGGTGATCCTGCAGCTCTTGCGATTGCGGATCTCGTTATCCGTCGGCCGCTCTTTGACAAACTCAAAGCGCGGTTCGCCCTCGTTGTACGTGACCAGCCAACCCCACTCCAGTTCAGACTCATCCTGCCCAGGTTTGGGCGGCGCAGCCCACCATGGCTCTTTGCTGACAATCTGGCGCATACCTCCCTCCACATGGTTTGGGTCGCTTCAACTATAACGTGGATGGCCCGGGGTGCCAGATTGCGTTGGGCGAGGGAGCAGATCACCTCTCGCATTAAGCAGCGTTTTCGCTACCCTGTGCTTGCCCCGCCTTATAACCGACGCCAGCCCGAAGCGCGTGACGAAGCCTGAGAGCTGGCCGTTCGACGTAGTAGTACGAGACGCCGCTCAATACAAATGACATCACCAAAACCGCCGTGACGATGTGTGCGCCGTATTCAACAGGCCAGAAGGCACGGAGGAAGTACATCACGACGAAGTGATTCAGAAACACACCGTAGCTGATATTGCCAAAGAACTCGTCAACGCGGTGGAACTTGAGCTTGGTCAGCAGGAACACAGCCGGAATGCCCAGGGCTATGCCGGCGGTCACTTCGGCATTGAAGGGCAAGCGCAGGACGACCCCCGTCATGATTGCCAGAAACAGAAGCACGGCGACAAGAGCAGTGCCAGCGGCGATCACCCGTCCCTTAGCCTGCGCCTTGTACATGTAGCTGCCGCACAGGAAGATGAACAGGACGCCCGGCAGCAGCCGATAGCCGTACACATCGGTGTTGATCGCTCCGAAGCACGCGGCCACAAATACCGTGACGGAAAGGGCAAACGCGAGGTCTCGGCCCTTGAAGATTATCAGGAACGGAATCACCAGATAAAAGCACATTTCGAGCCCCAGCGACCAGGCAGGTGGCAGGATCTCGGGCACGGTGATGCCGTACATGTAGAACCCCAGCGGGACGATCGGAAGGCTTGTAACGATGTTTTTTGCGGTCAGCGCTGCCGCTTGGGGAGTGCCTGGCAACAGGAAATAGATCACCGCGCATGAGGCGACAAAGTACAAAAGAAACTGCGGGTAAAGCCTCAAGGCCCGGTCCACATAAAACAGGCGGATCTTCTCAGGCGTGTTGTAGTTCCTCTCGATGAGCGAGGTCATTACAAAGCCGCTGATGATCAAGAATGAAATCACCGCAATCACACCGGGGTTCAGCCCCGCAACGGTTTTGCCCATATGAGAAATGGCCACCAGGATGGCCAGCAACAGTCGATAAGATCCCACTCACACCCCCGGAACGCCCTTGTTATCAGGGGGCGTAAAGTACGTTGCTTTACCCTCGGCGAACAGACCTTTTCTGTAGGCGCTGGCGAAGCCTGCGATCTTTTTATCTTCATGGTGTCTCAGCCGCCGCCAAGATTGCAGCCTGTGGCAACACCGGTTATGTGGTGTGAGCAATGCGGGGAGTTGAAGAAAATCCTGTACGGCAAAGGCGTCAATCTCATCGGTCAGACGGTGAAATTTCTGGGCGAAACTATGAGAGACGCGTAAGCGTCGACAGCCGATTCGGTCATCCTCAACGATTTCGCCTTGCTGTGTGCGATTCCGCTACGCGATGGCTGTGATTTGCTGGATGTGCTCGGGCGGCGGTTGCCAGAGCCCGTTTCGGATTCAGTTAAATAGCGTGTTCGATGCGGTCTGTCGTCTTCTCAATCCTGCGACATACTTTTCACGAATCGCTCACATACGGGAGCGCAGATTGAGCTGACAAAAGGATTTGACCCCATCAAACAGAAAGCCCGCCATGCGCGGGCTTTTTGTTGTTCGTCTGTTAATGCCTCGACCTGGGCAGCGGTTGCCGGTACCAGAAGCAGATAACGCGGGTGAGATCAACAAATCGCAGGCTTCGCCAACCCAGCGAGCCTCAATTGCGCCGGCTTGGTGGCTTCTGGTCCTGGACTGTCTCGACTCTCCATTGCGCGGCGGCGAGTCTGGAGGTAAAGAAATCGGCCAAGGCGCTTACCTTCGCTGGCCGTGCACGAGCCGTGGGGGTTACGAAATAAAGCCCCCCTTCAGGCAAGCGCCAATCGGTCAACAGCGGCTCAAGCTGCTTGTCGCGCAAATACTGTGCTGCGATGAACTCGGGGATCTCCGTGATGGCCTGTCCGGCAAGGACGGTGGGTAACAATGCCTCCACGCTCGTTGCCCGCAACCCGCCGACGGGCACGACAGTGCATTCCTCTGCGCTCTTTGTGTGAGTAAAGCGCCAGACGTCACGTCTATTCCTGTTGATGTAACTCAGGCACTGGTGAGCCCCCAGCTCGTTCGGGTGCTGGGGGCGACCGTAGCGAGACAGATAGTCAGGGGACGCCACCACGAACCGGCGCACGGGTGCAATGAGGCGTGCGACGAGTGACGAATCTTCCATGACAGCGATGCGCAGGGCGGCGTCAAAGCCCTCGCCAATCAAGTCAGCTTGCGCGTCCGCAGAATGAAGATCGATGGAAATGTCCGGATAGGTTCGAAAGAACTCGGGCAGCAACGGGGCGACCCAGCGCGCGCCAAAGGAGAGCGGCACTGCGAGCTTTACGAGACCACGTGGTCGACTCGATGTCTCACGTGCGAAATCTTCAGCCTCCTCGGCCTCCGCGTAGATTTTTGCCGCTCGATCGGCGAGCGAGCGGCCATAGTCCGTAAGCGCAAGTCGTCGGGAGGTACGGTTGAACAATCGACCTCCCAACCGCTCTTCAAGGCGGGTAACGGCCCGCGAGACCGTAGCCACCGAGACACCCATGGCTGCCGCCGCCGCCGCAAATGAACCTTCTTCGGCGACCTTCCCGAACATCGCGAGCCCTTCGAAATCTGGCAGCTTGGACATAGCATTCCTGCAACGATGGTTTTCATTCATTTCTATTTAGAAAAATAGCGCACGGTCATAGATTTGTCTCACCCAACTTCCTCCGACGCAGCTTGCATCGCGGTACGGAGCTCTTCGTCGATGGAGGGCCGGCCCAAGTCTGACGACTGGGCTGTGCGGCTGGTTCGTCAGTTAAATGAAAGAGGATATGACCATGCTTGAAGTGTTTGCATTTGCCACGCCCAACAGCCTCAAGGTCTCCATTGCGCTGGAGGAGTTGGGGCTGGACTATCGGCTCGTCCCCGTCAATTTGCGTCAGGGGGAACAGAAGAGCGAAGCCTTCCGAGCCTTGAATCCCAACGCCAAAGTGCCTGTTCTTATTGACCGTTCCTCCGAGTCAGGCGTCGACGATTTAGTGCTCGGCGAGTCCGCCGCCATCCTGGTTTACCTCGCAGAGAAAACCGGGCAATTGCTTGCGAAGGATGGCATTCATCGCGGCAAGGTATTCGAACAACTCTTCTTCCACGCGTCCGGCCTGAGTCCCGCGTTCTTGCAGGCGTTCTTGGTCAACCTGCAGTCGTCCCCGCAAGCTGAAGCCCAAGCGCGTGCTTTATCGGAAGTCGATCGAGTTCTGGGGGTGCTTGAGCACAATCTTGAGCAGCGTCCTTATGTTGCTGGCGAGACGTACAGCATTGCCGATATCGCACATTTCGGGTGGGTGTGGCGTCACCAGGCAATCGGCGCCTCTCTCGCCAAGTTCCCGTTCGTGACTCGCTGGTACGAAGACGTCTCGGAGCGACCCGCAGTCGTTACGGCCATCAACAAGACTTTGGCGCTTGCTCAATAGAGTCGGGTCAACAGTCAATGACTAAGGAGAAGAATCATGAGTACTCGCATCAATGAACTGCTGCTTCGCAATCTTCAGGAGGTCTTCGGTGAAGGCGATGCCTCCCGTCGTCGTGAAGCCATCATGGAGCTGTATACAGAGGATTGCATGATCTATGTGCCTCCGGGCGTGTTCGTCGGGTACGACGCACTTGATAAATTTGCCGGAGATCTTCGCGCGATGCACCCACACTTCGTGTACACCCCGCACAGTAAGCCGCAGGCGCTCCACAATGCCGGTCGCCTGGCGCGGGGCTCTGGTCCGCGCGGTGAGTCACCCGATTACACGGGTTGGGATGTGATCATCGTTCGCGATGGGAAGATAGCTGCGCTCTATGTATTTCTCGATACCGATCCCACCTGAAACAACCGAGTGCTCTTGCTTGGCTCCACCGGGACGGCGAGCGAGAGTACTTCCTCCATGAAAGCGGAAGAGGGTGGGGGCGTTGTCCGCTGCTGATGCTTACATCGCCTTCCGCGTCTCTGGCATTGCGACGAGCTTTAATCTTTTTCGATTTAAGAAAAGGATTATCGGGTAGCCGCTGTCTCGGTCGAAAAGTTCCAAGAGTGTTTGAAGGAAACAAAGAGCCGAGACAAGCACACGTTCACCACCACAGGTCTTCTTGTCGATGAGCGCTTGAGGAAGACGAAATGACCGATCAAGAGTTGTTTGCTGAGTACACTACTCGATATACAAATATCTTGTGCCCTTTGGCCAAGCGACTTGCCGAGCATATACAGGACACCCTCAATGGTGTGGCGCGAGTCGACCGAGTTTCGGCTCGTGCGAAAACCCCGAACCGTTTTTTCGCAAAGGCAAGCAGGGTACTGAACGAAGACTCGCCAAAATATGAGCATCGGAGCTGATTCTTTTCATTACACCGACGTTGGTTCCAGCGGTTGAGGTCGCTCAAGTCATGTAATGCCGATGAGTTAATAGAACTGATGGTTATAACTAAACTAAATGGTTATTTAGTTTAGTTATAATTTTTCGAGATATAAAAAGAGAGCAGGGAACAGCTAATAGGTTCCCTGCAACTCAATCACTTACCGAAAAGACGCTCATGAACCCAACCGTTGTTGGTCAGAATCATGGCTCGGGTTTCCTTGATGGGAGTCTTCTCGCTGGCAACCACTGGTGCCAGGCCACGAATGGTAGCTACGACCGTCTCGTTACGAGCCCAATCCGGTAGATCATGGATCTTATAGGAGTAAGTCACCCGAGAGATCTTCTGACCCATCATATCGCCAGGCTCGCTAAATTGATCAACACTGACAACCTGAGCCTTACCCACACAGAGGCCGCCTGCGGTGGTTCCGTTCATGAGTTTTTGCGCGTTGTTCTTGTAGAACTTGCGACCTTCATCAGTTAGATCGAACGAGTAACGAATGTCGGTTCGTTGTTCTTGCCAGAGGCTCTTGGGAATCTCTTTGCGAGACAATTCGACTTCTTTGATGATGCCGACCTGGGCCAGAGCATGCAGGGCCTTGTTGTTGCCGGTAATGTCAAAGTCCTTGGTTTCAGTCGGGAACTCAGTGACCACGAAGCACTGAGGGTACTGAGTGTCCAAATAAGTCTGAGCAGCTTTTTCGAAGTTTTCTTCGTTGGCTTTTTTGGGATCGGAGCAGCCGGTCAGCGCTGCGAGCAGAATTGTCAGAGATACAATCTTCCTGTCCATCACGTTACGTCCTTGATTGCTGAATGCGAACGCCATCCGACTGAATAGCCATCAAATGCCGGAGTCGGATTAGATGCGATCAGCCGTGAGCAACGCAACTAGAAGTCTGCAGAACGGGACTCAGGCAGTGCCAGGCTTCAAATCTGACCACCCGAGCCCCCCACGTAAGGATACGAAGGTACGCATAATGTATATTATGTTAAATGATGTGTCAGGTTGACTATACTCAGTGTTGTTCATTAGCGCACCGAACTAATTCTCAGAATTCAGTGTACGTAAAACTCCAAACTGGTGGCACCGCCACTGATTCTGAATTTTACTTCCCGCGTTTTCACTTCGAATCAAGGTCGCATCACTCGAGATGCGCCAGTCTGGACGTGCACCTAACGCCATCCTGTTGCCAGCCGTCATACGCCGACAACCAGCCATCCTTTATCCTTCAGAACGCACGTTGCTTGCTGCTCTGGGCTCTGATTGTGGATCGAAAACCGATCCTGGATCTGCGGCGCTCCGATGCCGACTACATCCTGAAAATATGTGAAAAAATATGTGAAGAAAGCTCTAGCTAAAAATCACTGACGTGCTTGTTCTAGAGCGGCCAGCTTGGTTAAGAAAAATGTGTAGTCTCGACCCTTTTTCGGCGGATGTTGCACCGTTTCTAAACGTGAGCACAAGCTGGCGGGCGGCTGAGACGATAAAGGATCTCTCCTCATGTACTTACCATATGGCCCAAAGATCTGTGGCTTCTGCCAAGATCGGCGTGAGAGGCGAGTACGTCGAGCGCTATCTCATGAGGTATCGCCATTTCCTACAGCTCTCTTTCCTGCCCTCGCCACAGGGAAAACGCCACTGATTACCAAACTGAAAGGTCGTGGTGGGCTGTGGATCGAGCGGCTCGATACCGAACCAGGACACTTACTAAGTGTTGGACCCGACAGCAGGACTGCGTGAGCCTCCCGCCAACCGTCCGGTGGGCTCCTGATCAATCACAAGTGGTGTAATCGCATCGAAAAATCGATGTGCTGCTTTTTTTGAACGATTTGCCAATAAGCGATTAGCTTCACCTTCAAATTGCGCCTGCAAAGCCCACTTAGGGTCTTTGATTTTACGTCTTCCTTTCATCATGGCCTCTGGCACATCGATGGGAGTAATCGAGTCGTTTTCATAGTGAACGTGGTGCAGTGACGACAGCCATGGAGTATTGAGAGCAACGACTACTGAGACTCCACTGCTTTCTCAGAAAGATTTACCGCATTCACCATACGAGTAATGACGGTCGACAGCCACGTCTGGTGGGCAACCAACTCAGGGTCATCGCCGCCGTCTGCACTGGATACTTCGTAGAGGGATCGCCACTCTAGGATATCTGATGGCTCGACTTTGGCGCTGTCTCTAAAAACAGCATTTGACGCCAGGCGGTACGCGTATGTATCCACGCCTGGCGCATCTGCGCTGAAAAGTTTAACTCGCGCAAAATCAATGACGGCTTCAGCGATCCATCGCGAAGTGCCGTTCAGTTCAGGAGAAATAGCTAACTGGACACCCACGATAGCTTTATCTGAATCAGGACGATCCATTTCATGAAAGAGATCAATCAGATCTTGGCCTGAGAAACGTTTGACTATCCCTACCCCCTCCTCCGGCTGAGCAACGTTAGCTACGGCTACAAGTACTATCGTTGAAGGGCTGTGCTCGCCACTCGTCGTCGATGGTTGACGGGCATTATTCTGAAGTGCAGACATAAAGCTCTCTAAAAAATGAACACTATAGATTGTAGCTCTATAGAGTTCAAAAAGGCTTCATCGTTCCTTTTGTGGATAAGCAAAATGGAACTCAGGGAAGCATTTGCCATTGCGTTACGTAATTCGCGGGTTCGCCATGGCTTGACCCAAGAAGATTTCGGAATCGTCAGCAGCAGGACATACCTAAGCACGCTTGAGCGAGGACTCAAAAACGTGACCTTAGAGAAGGCATCCGAGCTCGCCCAAAGGATGGATGTGCATCCCCTCACCCTCCTCGTTGAGAGCTTTTTGCTCCTCGATCCAGATACGGATTTGGATTCACTGTTTGAGCGTATCCGCCGCGAGAGCAATACGGGAAAAAACGGCTGATTGAAGGATCGGCGGTTGTGTTTGGAGCTGTTGCTGGGCGTTGTCCGGTACCTCGTACTGAGTCAGGTATCTCGACCTGAGCAAGTGTGCCAACCAGATAGGCGACTGGTTCCCGGCGATATGCCACCTACCGTTGACCAGCCTCTCTCAACGTCCTGTGTGATATCTGCAAATTGCTAAAGCGCCACAGAATTAAAATGCCAACCCTTCTGCTACCTGAATCAGCATCTCCTCAACCAAGTGGGTGCCCTGGATGGTGGAAAGCATCGCAATAGGGCTTTTTCCCGAAAAGCGATCCTTGGACTTGGATAGCCAGTGCTTGGCCTTTTCATCATCCCCGAAGAGCGTCTGGGCCATGGCGATGATGTGTGCAACACGGAACAGGCGATCGCTCTCCTCCACCGTTAGTTGCTGGCCGCGCGCCGACCTCGTTTTGAGCTTTTTGAGCTTTTTGAGCTTTTTGAGCGAAATTATCTGGTCGCGCTCAAGCGAGCTTATTCTGCCAAGGTCGAAAAGGGCTTTGACACTACTAACCGAGAAACCCGCCTCGATCAGTTCGTGGATGTCCTGATCTGAAGCGTCCGTTGGGATGTGGAGAAGTGCTTCCAGCCGTACCCTGTAGGCACCATAGGCATTATCGTGCAGAACTTCCGCAAACATAGGGGTACCCTCTTGATTCGGCATGTACCTTAAAGTGTTCGGCAAATTTCGCATTGTATGGTGGTTAATATGCGCGCACCGCCTGTAGCTGTCTTACCGGATCCCAAGCACTCGGCGACGCTTGAGCTTTGCTCCACCACGGCATCCCTTTAGAGATCCATATTTTTCGCAAGTCGGCGTGAGCTGATGCTGATCTGCCTGGAATCTATACTGATCCAGATGTCATCGAGCCTTTACAAGGTCCGAGTCCTCCATCCACCATGGATAGCCCTTCTCATTCAAAGAATTGCCGAGGGTGAAAACCTCTATGTCCCTGTTATCTTTCGGCATCGAACGGGCTGTCGGCGACCAGGTACCGCAAAAGCACGAGCCGGTAAGCTATAAACTCGCGCAGTGATCTTCTGGATAAAGTATGACATCCACCCAAATGCTCTCAAGGCGCAAAGCGTTCGTTGGCTTGAAAGCTTGCCTCCGCATCATTCAGAAATGGCAAGCCACTCCCAGCCAGGCTTGTCGGATTGTCCGCATCTCTTCCCACACCTATCGGCGAGTGCTTAGCGGTAACGGTGACTCGGTGCGACTCAACGTAGACCAACTGGATCGCGTGAGCATCGTGCTGAACATACATGCCGCGCTGAAGATGACCTTCAACAATACTCTCAACACTCACCAGTTCCCCTCGCTTAACAACTACAACGATTTCTTCAATGGTCGAACCCCGTTGGAGATAATGGCTCAGGGAGATTTCATTTCATTGTACGAAACCTATCGACGTATCCAGTCGCTGCCGCTGATTGGCTTTCGTGATCCTGACATCGACAGAATGCTATCAATAAACTCCTCCCGTCACTGAGCGTAAGGTGGCTGAAGTGCGGTTGCATTTGAATCAAAGCGACCGATGTCCGATTTCGGCCCAGAGTTTCTAGAAAAACCGAGGGTGATTCACAGCTTCAAACTCCCTGCACCGCGATCGGAGTCGAGACGCTGACAGTGGTTGCCAACCAACCGAGGCTATTACAAGGACGCCGAAATCGTCGTGTGCGCACAAGCCTGTATCGCCATCTTTGTGCCTAGCCCTTAGCGATTACTGCACAGAATGGGACCGAGATAGGATTAGGTTCTGTACGCCTCTCGGGCGATGAAATCACGACCATCCACGGCAGAAGCTACTGTGAAGGAAGTATGTCTTCCATCGGTGTGCGATATTCTCGTACCGTCCACCCCGTCAAACCTTAGACAGTTGGTGTCGAACTATGAGCCTCGCTGGAATCCGATCAAATAAAGGAGATAGTTACCAGATTTTGGTGGCGCTGGACTGGGCGTTGACAACGTTGGTAGACCCCGATTACCAATGGCTTGAAGTTGACTCAACGACTTGGGCGGTGGATGACATAGTGATTGGCAAAGTCGACGGAACCCTGATCTGCTGCCAATGTAAAAAAAATCAGCCTGAATTCACCGCATGGAGCGTTGCGGACCTTGCCGATGAATTGGACAAAGCATCACGTCTGTTGACGAGCAATCCTCAAGCGGAAGTTCGATTCTACTCACGCAGCCCCTTTGGCGCACTTGGCAAACTCCGAGAACACAGCACCACGCAGCCCGACGAAGTTAGTTACCTAACCAGTTTGACGCAACCGCACAAAAAAACAGACGAAGCGCTGGCAGCTCTTCTTGTCAAAACCCAATCGCTATCGACCTACGACTTCCTGCGTCGTACGACATTCGAAACCAGTCATGAACTGGATCGTATGGAGGCGCTGCTGCGTGAGCGCCTGCATCGATTGGCCAGCAATGCCAATGTCGCCTATGACGCCTTATGGCGACGCCTCAGCCACCTTGGGGCACGGCTACCAAGTTCCCAATCAGAATCCATATCAGCCCAACACCGGCTGTCCAAAGATAATCTTAAAGCCTTGCTTAGTGACGTCGGGGCCACGTTGGTTCCAATCATGAGCCTCGCCGAGATCCGTGCATCATTCTCCAGCACCTCAGTCATTGGACGAGCTTGGCGCAGAGATATTGCAGGTCAACGCATCTCGAGCCCCGTCGAGTGCGAACTGCTCGCCGCGATTGATGCCAGACAGCGCTCAATCCTGTTAACCGGCATGCCCGGCTCTGGCAAAACCTGTGTATTGCTTGCAGTGCAAGAAACACTGGAACTACGCGCCCAAACAGACAGCAGCCTGACACCATTGTTCATTCAGTCGCGTGAGTTTGCTGATCTAGCCACAACCCAGGATCGTCAAGCTCAAGGATTGCATGAGCAATGGGTGGAAAAAGTCGCCCGCCTGGCTGAAGAAAGTCATGTCGTGGTCGTGATCGACTCGTTGGACGTGCTGTCCATCTCACGAGAACACAGCGCTCTGACCTACTTTCTGGCGCAGATTGATCGACTGCTGCTGATTCCCAACGTCACGCTACTCACCGCCTGCCGCGATTTTGACCGCCGCTACGACCGCCGAATCGCCGAACGCATTTGGGACAACGAGCTGAAGTGCCCAGCTCTGGATTGGGACAAGGATGTATCACCACTACTGCAGAAGCTCGACATTGATGCCACATATGCTGATGCCGCCACCCGCGAGCTGATTCAAAACCCGAGAGAATTGGCACTGTATGTTGAACTGGCACAACGAGACGGAAGCTTCAACGTTGTAACCAGCCAAGCCTTAGCACAACGCTATCTCGACACTCTCGTGCGATCGGATAGCGCATTGGGTGATGCGGCCATACAAGCGATAGAATCCATCGCAGATGAGATGCTGAAATCACGTAGCCTTTGCGTGCCTCATCAGCGGTTCGGTGCCTCCTCGGCAACTCAACGGACACTACTCAGCCACAACGTGCTGCACGAAACCCAGGATGGTCGATTGGCATTCGGCCACCAGACCTTGCTTGATGTCCTGGTAATCAGCGCGGCAGTACGCAGAGGAGTGACGCTGAATGAATTCATACAGAGCTTACCTCCCGTTCCCTTTGTCAGACCCAGCATCCGCAGTTTCGTTACGCAGTTGACGATTGGGGATCGTCGCATACTCAGGAAGCAGCTTCGGACAGTGTTTATGGGAGGTTCCGCCTTTCACATCCGTCGTTTGGTCGCGGAGTCCTTCGCCGAACAGCCACCTGAGGATGACGACTGGCCATTAATCCGAGACTTGCGGAAAAACTACCGTGATGTGTTCCAGGTTATCTACACGCAGGCTAACAATATCCACTGGCATCACTTTTGGTTCAAACACCTAGTACCTGTCCTAAAGGATACTGAGGATGTAGATGGACTGATGATGCACCTGAATCGGTCTTCCACCTGGGTGAACGAAGATCCTTCCATAGTGCTTTCCTTCTGGACCGAGCTGCTCACCCTTGAGTGCCTAGACAGTACTCAAATTGCTGAACGATTGGGCTACTCTGTTTCCAACATAGATATACGACACTCCGCGCTGCTTACCCCGTTACTTGAAAAATTGCTGCACCTACCGCAACAGCAGCATAGTGCCCTAGGACGTTCGATCGCGCGCAGCATTAGAGCGGGCGCCGCGAATGATGCAATGCTATGGCAATTTGTGGCTGGGGGTATCAGCGACGCCGACGCAATCGATCTTCACCAGCTATCTGAAAGGTTGCGTTGTCGAGACCATGAGATTGATGAGCGTCGTGAGAAGTTCTTTGCTGAACGAATGAAGCAATCGTCCGAACTATTGAACCTGGCACTTCAATCCATCGAGCGATGGAGCCATTTACGAGTTCTGGATAAGGGGGGCTGGGCGGCTGGCAGCATAGGGTTCTTGCGTCATACGTCATACCAAGATGCGCACAGCCAACATGATCACCGGCATGTAGATGCAGAACACATACTGCTGCGAGCTATAGAGGCGGCAATTCTCGACCACGCGGAAACAAACTCCACCTGGTGGCAATCCAACCGCGAGCGTTTATGCTTCAGTCAAGAGCTCGCTCTACGCTACTTCGCCATTCTGGCCTGCACGGCATCCCCTGGCACCAATATAGACATTGTCGAGCGCATGTTATGCCACGAGGAGCTTTTGAAATCTGAGCTCTCCTACGAAATTGGCTCCCTCATAAGTACAGCTTTTATACTCCTTGATGCAGTCGGCCAAGATGCGGTGTTAAGCGCAATCTTGGCCACACCTGACGAGCAGGCAGTGGATGAGTCTCTGCAACCCTGGATACTTGCGGGACAAGCACAGCTTATTGCTGTTGTTCCTTGCCATCTCCGTTCCGCCGAAGCCCAGTTGATTTTAAACGCCTATGAAGGCAAAACAGGGGCACTGGTCCGTCAACCCCAGATACAATCGTGGGGCGGCATGGTGAGCGTACCATTTCCGTTTGAAGTATTTTTCAACACCGGCGACAACGGTGTACTGCGCTTGCTAGCACACTATTCAGGATATATGAGGGATTTCGACGATTTTCTAGTCGGAGGAACGTACGAGGTCGCCTCACAACTGCGGGAGGCCTCATCCCGAGACCCCGCTCGCTTCCTACGATTTTTGGCGCTGCACTGGGCTGCCATTTCAGTTGTCTTCCGTGATGCCATCATGGAAGGCGTTGCCAACTATTTAGCATATCGCTACGGCAATCTACAGTCTGGCAGCACATGGATACCGCACAACGAGCCGGACGCTTCTTGTTTGGCGATAAATATTCTGGATGAGCTTGAGGAACATCCTGATCACTGGCGACACAACCGACCGGCATCCAACGCCCTGAATGCTTGCGCTCACATTATCCAAGCCCCCCGAGAGACGAAGAGGCTAGTACTTTTGATCGCGGACTTTCTAGATTTTCAAGAAGAAAGTCCCATTAAAGGAGATCGAGTCGATTTATTGACTACCGGTATTAATATGGTCCGTGGTCACGTCGTAGAAGCGGCAATGATCCTGGTGAATAAACTTAAAGAAAAGAACGAAAGCCTACCTGAACAAATATTACCACTACTACGTCAGTTCTCCAGTGACGAGAACCCTGCGATCAGAGCCTTGATCCTGCGTCGCCTAGCATATCTGCAGAGCCAGGCTCCCGAGCTGGGCTGGGAACTTTTCCACAGCTGCATGCAAGGGGACACCACCGGGCTCTGGACAGTTGCCGAACCTTGCCTCTATTACTCCTACTATAAACATTTCGAGCGAGTTTCGCCCTTGCTAACGCGGCTTTGCGAAGAAGGTGTTGGAGAGGATTTGGAGGTTTGGGGGCGAATATCGGCGTTGGCGGCGCTGTCGGATCGTGTCGAATTTTCTGTTCTGCTACAAAATCTGGAGGCTATTGAAGCTACCACTGCGTGGAGCGGTGCGGCAGCAGTCTGGACGCACGCAGAGAATCTCAAACAACATCGCGAACAGTGCTTTGCGGGACTTGAAGCAGGTTTATCTGCGAGTGCTCCGCATGCAGGCGCCGTCGCGGATCAAATGAGTAGCTTGTTCCGTATCGATGGAGTAGGTGTTTCAATAGAACTACTTAACCATTACTTTGCTGCCTTAGAAAGCAAGGGCACGAACAACCACAACCATATCTATGGATTGGACAAATGGTTGACTACGGTTGCGCAACGTGATCCAGAAGAAGCACTTACTGCAACAGAGATCTATTTAGCCTATGTTCGACGTAACAGCTGTCATATGTACGACGATGGAAATAATTTAACTCAGCTGTTGAATCGCTTGTTTGGAGAGGCCGAAGAACGAGAAGAAGCCGACGAAGGCGTCATGTTACAACGAGTGGTTAGCGTGCAAGACGACTTATTAGCTCTAGGAGTTACAGCCGTGAGCGATTGGCTTAAAGCCGCAGAAAGACCATAGTAAACGTGGCGTCCCTGATTATCCTCCTCGTCGCCAACGAGTCTCATGCTTTTTGCTTGATTGACGCCCGACATGAGGTCGCCAATATGCAGCTAACCATGGTTTCGGCCCCCTTGCCGGAAACCACAGACACGCAAGCTAGTGTCGAGAAAAGCTAAAAATGCGAAGGCTGTTGTCAGCGTCGTTAATTAAACGGAATGCCCCGCTGCTTCCTATGCAACTGATTTTAAAGAAAAAATTTATAAGCTGCATGAGCTGTCCTCCGTATGGCCATTAATTCACCGGACATCGGCGCTGGAGATTCATACCGTTTACAACGCTGTTGACGCTATTCCGGCGAATTAATCGTGCTTTTCCGGTGATTTAAATGCTCGTTTCTGAATGCCAAGTCCCTTGTAAACCTTATGCAGCGTGCTCTGGAGCCATTTCCGTAGCGGGAATATTCCTGTTAAAAAATAATGATGGTTTGCGTTTTTCCGGTCAATTACTGCATCGAATCCAGTAACGGCTTTGCCTCATGTCGTCGTCTGACAGCGCACAAAGCTACTTCGTAGGGCTATGGATGATCCGTCATGCCCCCGCGGAGTCACGAAAAAGCAGTGACGTCGAACCCGCTGGTGCTAACACGTGCAGCTTGTGGAAAATTCAGGCGAACGGAATAATGGCAGACATATCAGGCTCGCGCACTGTCAGCCCAAACGCTAATTGCACATATTTTTTAATCATGTTGGCCGCTCTAGAACAGGAATTTCAGTGCTTTTCAGCTAGAGCTTTCTTCATATATTTCTGCGTATATTTTCAGGATTTCGTCTTGACCCTTTCTCGACGCATGAGAGCGCACCCGCTTCCCCCTTGAAACTCGACTTTATCTGCCGCATCAACGGCTATGGTACAGCTCTGAGCCTTCAACTGAGTGTTGGCGAGGCTGGATATGCAGCGCCGAAGTGGGCAGAGACAGCTCACCTCAAGAAAAAGCCGCATGCAGATGTTTTTTTATCAGTGCACTCGAGGATCGCGGATGATGAAAAATCTCGTGATTCTCTCCATGACAGTGACCTTCCAACCCACATTACCTGCTTGTAGTTTTCACCTAGATCAAGTCGCATATTCAGATATCTACCACCAGATGTAACGTAGATGCAGCTGCTTAAAAAACCACTGCTGTCGACGCCTTCGTGAGTCAGTACAAATAATCCTTTCTTGAAGTTCGTAACGCTTTCCATCGCACCGCCAACCAATACACCCACCCATTCTGCGCCGTCGCTTCTAGCTGGCGCGGTGAAAATCTCCACCCTGTTCTTGATATCTCGCGGTGAGGGGCATGATTCCTGACTGCCCGGCCAGGCTGGAGTATTGAAATATTTATTACCAGGTGCAGCAGCATGCACGAATACAAATAATTGTGAACACAGAAAACTCCAGCGTATAAATCCAAGCACGTCTATCTCCCTCGTAATTTTCAGAAGGAGACTATTTATCAGCTGGAGCAAATTTAGTATCTAGGATACTTCTTAAATTACTCGAGATGCCTCTGTAGTAGGCTACCGAAAGGTGACTGCCCTGACCTATATCTGGCATGACAGATAGTTCAGCAGGAATTCTAGATAGTTCCTAGATCTTTGGCACTGAAAATATGTAGACAATCAACTCAACGCCTGGAGCGACCAAGCTCTTGAGTTAGTTTTTACATTGAAATCAGCCCCTCAAAGCCAAAGAGAAGACCCCATGATAGAGATCACTCAGAACGTCGGTGAAGCCATACGCATCGACGACGAAATTCAAATCAAGGTGTTTGGGACTAATGGCAACAAAGTGACTCTAGGATTCAAGGCCCCGAGTCACGTCAAAATCTATCGGGCGGAGCTCTATCTGCAAGATCCGGGCAAGAAAGGCAATAACCCGAAGTAAGCGAGATAACCGTTACTAACGTCGGCTCCGACCGCGACCAACTCAGTTCGATGGTCAAGCAGGCCCGCGAAGTGATGGCGCCAAAAAATCATGCGTTGGTTCGATCAGACTGCCAGTCCGTTCATGACTTTAGAAGAGTTACTTAACAAGAAGGTTGACCAGGAGTTGAAATCGACTTCCCTTTCAACAATTTTGGTTCACCTGGGTAAACATTAAAGGGATCCACTGAAGAGCCATCCACCTTAACGCCCTTTACGGGGTAACGCACATTTCCGCTGGCGGTCAGGAGAGCGCCTGAACCTTCGCAGGTTACAGACAACCGGGATTTTTCGTCGCCCGGTAGTTGACGAACCAGTCCGCTGAAGCTGAGGTTGATCAACACGTTACCGGACGACGCCCGATGTTCTGTCTCTTTCAGGCTGATGACGGGGGTGACGTCCAGACGATACACCTGTTCCCGCTCAACTTTTTCCAGTGGCTTCAGGGTAATAGTCTTGCTTTGTCCGGGAGCCAGTGTGATGCGGAAAGGATAGGCATAGAGAATCGGCTTGCGGGCCAGCGTAATGGGCTCCAGCCGTTCGCTGCCGACCTCCACCCCGGGGTTGAGCAGACGCGACAGAGTGATGGATACGTACTCCGGACGTTCGCCTTTATTGATGATCTGGACGGAAGTCGGTTTGTCCTGGACGACGATTTCCTTCGGTGAAATGTCGATCAGCGCAAAAGCCGGCGCAGGAATAGCCCCGCAGGATAATAAAAGCAGAGCGGAATAAGCGGACAGGCGCATGTTCATTCCTCCTTAAATGGCATTTGAATGGGCATCACTCAGGGTGCCTTCACCACCGGTTCGAAGGTCAGCGACAGGACCCCACTGTAGATACCCACGGTATTCTTGAAGTTGCCGTCGGGAGGATACGCTGAGATGGCCAGCCCGTAGTAACCGACTGAATCCTCTCCTGCCGAGGGCGGGGCCGGGTTGCGAAATTCAGTGCCCTGGCCGACCGCAAGGACTTTCAGGTCCTCGCCCGCCACCCCAAGACTGACCTTCGGCGTGCGGAAGACCAGTGTGGGGTTGGCCTGGTTGCGTATCTGCAAGGGTTCGTCCAGACGCACCTGGAACAGCCCGCTGGTGGATACCACCCGCAAACGTGTGGCCACCTCGTAAGGGGTAGTCCAACCACCGAGCTGCTGCATTTCCAGCCCCTGTTCGAACCAGCCCCCCTTATCGTCGGTCACGAGCAGGTTGTTGGGGCGGCTGACATGAGCCGTCACCTTGCTGCTGGTCTTGCCGTTGAGTATCACCGCAGCCGGCGCCATTGCCGGTAACAATCCCAGTGCCAGGAACAGGTACGCGAAGGTTTGTCTTTTCATAAAGCCCCCTAGGACTTCGTGGTGACAGTGAAGGTCAGCACGTCGTTGTAGTCGCCTTCTTTCACGGTTTTCCCCACTTCAGTTCTGAAGGTGGGCACAAAACAGGTACGGTTGCCGCCATTGAGTGGGAGCGCCGTACCATTGTTAGGTAACTGAAGACGCGTGCCGCCACTGTCCAGCGTCAGGCGGTAGGGCACCGTCTGGGAGGTGTCCGACAAATGCCGGAGCCGGTAGCGATTATTCACCACACCATTGGCGTTGCGGGCGCTGATGATGAACTTCTCGCCCTGGACATCCGCCGCGCTGTAGCTGAAACAAAGCTGCTGGTCAGAACGGCTGAAGGTCGTGTCAGACTGACCTTGCTGCAGATCGCCCAGATTCCAGTCCGGTGCGGATACGCTGATGTTTATATCAAGCGGTGGCGATGTCTCCGGATTGGTAATTACTTTGCAAGAGCCATTGTTACTTGCGGTCGTGGAGATATAAGCTGCACCTTTGATCTCTGCAACATTAGTTTGAATGTTGCCATGCTCGGCATACCTGTTAGCAGCTCGAACAGAAATGGCTGGCCACGCAGAGAGTTCTTTAGTATACATAGTGGCTACGACCCTTGCGACAAATGGATCTCTATTCCACCACGAATACTCGTAACCTAAGTACATCGAGTAAGTCGAGTACGGTAGCGTTTGCCCATAACTCGTTCCATTCATATAAAGCCAATAAGCTGGCGTCGAACCTAACATGGCGTTTCCATTTTTATCGTATTTATACAACATAATCCCTCTTCCTTGGAAGCCAGCCAAACCTACATGCCCATCGGCCGCCTTATAAGAAATATCTACCGAAACTGTGCTGCTGCCATTACCATTATCTCGATAAGAACAGTTGGAGTATGAATTGCTGATATCGTCAAGCATTAAAGGCTTTGACGCACATGCCTCGCCTGAAACTAGAACTCCAAATATTGGCGATAGCACACAACCCATTAATTTTGAAAGAACTCTTCCTTCCCAATGCATCTTATTTATCTTCATAACTCCCCAACCTCCGCTTGAACATCAATCACTAGGCGTGTCGAGATTCAACATCTTTTTCTTTGTCGTTTTTACGAGACTTCTACAGGTCCCTTAACTTCTTGGAGAAGTTCTACATGCACTCATCATGGGCGCCCTAACTGATAGATCACCGCGCCATAGCCGACGCTGACGACGAGCGGCGCCGATACATCGCCGGCATCAATGATCAATCGCTCCCTCGGACGGAAAGTCACTCGCCATACCAGCGTTCGCGAGGGAGCCTCTATCTCTTTGAGCAGCATGCGGTGTTTCTGCCCCGGCGCCAGGACCAGCCGGCCAGGCGTAACCAGCAGGCCCGGTCGCTCCACCTCCTGGATCGGTACCAGGCGTTCAGGAGCCTGTCCCGGGTTGAGCAGGAGCTCCTGTTTCACATCCAGATACAGGGGCGTATCTCCGGTATTTTCGACGTACAGCTCGTGTGCTGATTTACCGGGCTCCAGCTTCAGCTCGGTACGCGAGAGCTTCAGTACGCCCGCCGCCATGCCCTGCGTGGCGAATAGGGCCAGCAACAGCCCCAGCAACGATCCGGTCACGCGGTTCATCAGAGGCAATCCAGAGTCCGGGCCTGGTCATTGTCGCGCAGGCTCAGACTCTTGCCCGGAAACTGATGGGGGGTGCCAGGGAACAGGGCCACGGTCTCTCCGATCTTGCCGACGTCCGACAGCACATGGCGCACGTTACCGGTGTTGGTCAGGGTGATTCCGCTGACGTCACAACTATGGCTCCAGCCGGTGTGCTGCTTGTCCGGGGCCGGCATATGCCGGACCAACACACCGTAGCCAATAGAGACCGACATCGGTGCGCTGATCTTGTCGTTGGGGGCATCGTCCACCTTCAGCGACCTGACCGGCACGATATACAGGCGGTACAGTTCTTCCTCCACTGGCTCGAACAACGACTTGAGGCTGACCTTACGGCTCTGGCCCGGCCCCAGCGTCAGCCTTTCCGGACTGGCCAGCATCCCGGGGTGCTCAAGCTCGCCCAGAGGCACCTTCGTTTCCGGCACCAGTCCGGGGTTCATGACCTTTTGCAGGGATATAGAGAGATACAGCGGTGCGTCCCCCATGTTTCTCACGGTGACTTTCTGCTCATGGTTGTTGAAGACCCGAGTAGTGGCTGGCATCACCATCAGCTCGCCCTCGGCCTGTGCCGACCCGCAGGCCAGGAGCAGCAAGCCGATCAGCATCGGCAGGGAAGTTCGCAGTTTCATCGTTCGTTCCTATTCGTATGATCGATCACAGGCAGTGGTAATAGCTGCCGGTGGCGTTTCTCAGGTCACAACTGTAGCGACGCCCCATTTGGTCAACGGTGATCTGAGCGAGCACCGCCTTACTGAAGATGGAAAAAAGGCCGTTGGGATGGGCTATGTCGCCAGTTTCCAGAATCGTTCCACCTATTGGACGACCGCTGGCGTCCACCAGGAAGCCGCTGTAAATCATGTTGATATCGACCTTGGCCTGTGCCGCATACACTTGGCCAGGATGGGCACGGACGATATTCGCCGGCACCTCGATGTTCATGTCCATGTCTTCACTGTTGCTCAGCACTCTTGCAAAGGTAACGTCGCTGTAGCTGTTGAGCGGGACCGCATAGGTGCTGTTACCCGCGACCGGATGGCCCTCGACGTTGAAGCCGTATTCGGTACCCGCAATATCCGGCGTCTTGAGCAGCATGGCGCTGCCGCTATTGCTGTAACGACCCAGTGCGACCCCGTCGGCGTTGGCCGCCAGCATGCCGCGGTAGTTCATGTCCAGGTTGCTGGCGGTGTCGCTATGGCCCAGATTGAGGGACGCGTCTCCTCGCGTGCCGGAACGGCTGCCGTAGAGGTTGACGTTGTTACGCTCGTTGATGCGGCTGACCGTCACCCCGCTTGTAGTCGTACCGAAACTGTCCTGGAAATCCTTGCGGTAGTCGCCGCTCAATTGGGTTTGCCCGCGGTTGTGCGCGGCGCTGAAACTGGCCTGAGCGTTGTCCAGCATCCAGCTCATGTTGAAGTACACGCCATAGTCACCCCTGGCTTGTGTGTAGCCGTCTTTCTGAATACCGACCGAGAATGTCGACCACAATCCGTTGGGGCGATAGTTCCAGCGTACTTCGGCCTGTTGCGATTCACCTCGGCTGTACTTCTGGTAGTTGTAAGCCAAGGTAGTGCCTGCCACGTTCCGGCTATAGGACAGGCTGCTACTCGGAGCCCCCCAATAGAAGCGGGACACGTTGTTGTTCTGGTAACGGCTCAGCATGAGGCTGCCCAGCTTGTCGTCGGACATCGATAGATTGAGGTAACCGCCAGTCGTGCGTTCGCCGCTCAACATACCCAACGTCGGGGTGATGTCGATGTTCCCGAGTTTGCTCGGGCGCGTTACGTTAACCTCGCCCGCCCAACTGCCCTGGCCACCACTGACAGCCGACGCATTCAAATAGAATTGACGCATGTTGCGGCTCATCGAGCCCTGGAGCAGTTGCCCTCCTCCTTCTTCCATCTCATTACCGGCGGTCACACTCCATGCATTGCCGCTGCCGTTGGCATCGAAGTTAACGTTGTTGATCTCACGGTTTTCCTGGTTCACCAGGTTACCGTTGCGGTCGACCAGACGGACCTCTACGGGGTAATACCCGCCGGGCAGGTCAACAAAACTGATCTCGTTGCGCCCCAACGATGCTGGGCGCTTGAGGATCAGACGACCGTTGCGGTAGAACTCATAATTGCCTTCGGACGTGGAATACAGAATGAGAGAACCCGCATTGCGGCTCGCATTCAGATGGGCCTGGCTGCCGAAGGTGACAAATTGGTCGAAACTGGGTGAAAGCAGTGTGCTGACCGAGCCTGAGGCATAGTCGATACTGTTCTGCTTGCCCGTCCGTAAATAGGTGCTGGTGAAGTTTTTCTGGAGGTAGTAAGACGACACCCCCTGACTGCGATTATTGGAATTGCGCGTTTGGGTGTTGTTGGCAAACCAGTTCATATAACCGAAGCTGCGCGAAGGCATACCTAACCAGGTATTACCCGCCAGGTTCAGGGCACGGTAACCTTCTGAGGAAGCACGAAGATCCAATGCCTGGTTGTTGACCAGCCCCCAAGTAGTGGTTGGATCCAGATAGTCATTATTCGAATCGCGAATGACGAGCGAGCGTCGTAACTTGTCAATAGTAACGTAGTACTCCCCCAGCTTCAGGTCACATCCATTGTGGCAACGCTTATAGTCAATCTGGGAAAATACCCCACGGATAATGTCTATGTCCTGTCGGGACACGCCATTCTCTTCATAGCCGACGGCGTCGAATACAAGCGCACCGTCCTCTGGAGAGTAGCTGGTAAAACCAGGCAGCGTTCTTCCATTGAAGGTAGCCATATATTTTGCGTTGTTGTCCATTTCGGCTGCACTGAAGCCTTCTGGCACGCCGTAAGATACTTTGACTTGCGCTCCCGCTTGAAATGAAACAGCCAGAAAAGCAACTAACCAAAGCTTATTTAGTCGAAACTGGGACCGATAAGCAAACATGCTATTTTTCTTTCAGAGAGAAAAACCTTTGAGAGGAAGCCTCGAACGAGTCGAGGCTTTACCGTGCGGAGTTAATTACGGAGTTACGATGCCGGTGGCGGTGAGGCGGCCGCAACTGGCTCAAACAACATCACCAAGTCACCGCTGTAACTGCCGTTAGTGCTCAGAGTGCCAACCTTGGCCGGGGCATCGACGCTGATATTCAGGTCATGGATTTCATCGTAACCATCAGCGGTGCTGACTACCTGGGTGATCTTCTGAGCGTTGCCAAAGGAGAGAACCTTTTCACCTTGGACGCTATCCAGGGATACCTTGGCGTTGGGCATTTCATAGCTGCCATTAGACATTTTCAACGGCTGGGCAAGGGAAACGTTGAAGTCGGCGTTCTTGGTCCAGACACGAACAGGCAGGGTCTTGCTGAATTTTTTCTGCTGGTAGTTATCAGCGTCCAATTCTTCAGTACCGTACCAGGTCGAACCATCCGGCTTGGAAACGAAAATGGCATCGTTGATCTGAGCAGTCAGGGTGATTTTCTTGGAAACGGTATTGGTAGGCAATGGCGCGGCAACGACCGTACCGACAAGTACACTACCCATTCCCAGGGCCAGAAGCAGTTGGCTGATTTTCATTTATTTAGCTCTTTATATCTGTGCGTTGCTGCTTCCAATAAAGAAGCAGGATATTTTTTGCGTGGGCTCTTGCTTTCCACGGAGAGCATTAAAAACCATATTCCCTGCACAAAAAATCAGCCCAATCCCATCAGCGCATAAGATAAATCCTACAGTCCATAGGTACAGATCCTACAGACCAATATCATTGACTCCCGCGGATTAAACCCGCGAGCCATTTTCGTCAGCATCAAAAAACGTGAGCGTGCTGTATGTCTTAAAGAACAACCCAGCTCGCACGCCAATTAATTAGCTCACTGGAAAGCCAATCTTAAAACCACCAACGATTATTCCGCATTGGGCACAGGAAGATTCAATCGCAGGCACAGGAACTTACTGCTTAGTGCTTCTAACTTATTTCACCTGCGATATTTGGTGTAATTTTTATGCCTGACGTCCGCTGGGCAGATAGGACCCCTTCCTTAATAGCGAAGCGTTAAGTTTCCTGGATAAGTCTTTTGAATTGCACCCCACTTCCATCTTTGTAGCTTTAGAAGTCCACGTAAGAAATGAGTCTATTTGATCCACAGCTTGGCTGAGTACGGCTGCGGATAGTCATTTCTCTTCGATAGGACCGGACGGTTTTTATGAGAGCTTATGTTTCAAGTATAGGGATGGCGCTGTACCTGTCCTCCCCTGCGGTCTGGGCTCATCTACCCAACGCCGGTCAGATCATGCGTGATATCGAAAGCGAGCGGCCGAGCCTGCCGGCGCCGGCAGATCTGACGCCGCCAATACCCAAGGCACAGGATGCCCCCGCAAGCGAGGCGGCCGAACAAGGCCCACGGATCAGGGTCGACGGCTTCCAGGTCGACGGTAACTTGCTGTTCGACTCGCAACGCCTTCTGGAACTGCTCGACGATCTGAAAGGACGCGAACTGAACCTTGCCGAGCTGAACGCCGCAGCCGAACGTATCGGGGAGTTCTATCAGGCACGGGGTTTTGTGCTCGCGCGCGCCTATCTTCCACAACAGGAAATCGAGAACGGTCTGGTCCGCATCGAAGTGCTCGAGGGCCGTTACGGTCAGGTTGAGCTCCTGAACCATTCGCGTACTCGGGACCACGTTCTTCGCCACCCTCTGGCGGATCTGAAGAGCGGAGCAGCCGTTCAGGGACAGAAACTGGAACGCAGCCTTCAGTTGCTCAGTGATATTCCAGGCGTCCAGGCCAAGGGCACTTTGCGCCCTGGCGCCATGAGCGGAACCACCGATCTGGTTGTCGAGACGGAGTCCGCTCCGCTGATAAACGGCAGCCTGGATGCGAACAACTATGGCGACTATTCCACCGGCGAATACCGCGTGGGGGGCAGCATCAGCGTCAACAGTCCGATGCGCCTGGGCGATCAGTTGAACCTGCGTGTGCAGAGCGGTGACTGGCGTCAGCGCTACTACCGCCTCGCCTATCAATTGCCTGTTGGCCCCTCTTCCACCCAGGTCGGAGTAGCCAGCTCGGAAGCCTACTACCACGTGACCAAAGGTCCGGAGGACCTGAAGAGCATGGGGATCCATGGCCGCGCGGGGATCCAGAGCATTTTCATCACGCAGCCGCTGCTGCGCAGCCGAACCTTCAGTCTGTCTGCACAGCTGCAATACGAAGCCAAGCAACTGCGCGACGACATCAATCAATTTTATGTGCGAGGCAAAAAGGATATCGGCCTGTGGACCGCAGGGCTCAGTGGCACCAGTCAGGATCGGCTGTTCGGAGGCGGACAGAACGGTTTTTCGCTGACCTACGGCCATGGCCGTCTGAGTATCGACGACCCGCTGCAGCGTCTCCAGGACCAGTACAGCGCCGGCAAGGCTGGCAGCTTCGACAAAGTGAACCTGAATGCCGTGCGCCTGCAAAGGCTGACCGACCGCTTCCAGCTCTTCACGCAGCTGAACGCCCAATGGGCCTCGGGCAACCTGGACAGCGCGGAAAAATTCACGCTCGGCGGTCCATACGGCATACGCGCCTATCCGGCCAGTAGCGCCGGAGGCAATGGCGATGAAGGCTGGCAGGCCAGCGTGGAACTGCGTTACAGCCTGGCGCCCGGCTGGCAACTGAGTACGTTCGTGGACCAGGGTGCCGTGAAGTTCAACAAGCAGCCCTGGACCCGGGAAGGCAATACCAACCAGATGGCCGGCGCCGGTGCTGGCGCCACCTGGTTCGCCAACAACCACCAGGTCAGCCTGACCACCGCCTGGCCGCTCGGCCAGGTCGAGAAGAACATCGAGCCGAAACGCAGTCCGCAGATCTGGATTCAGGCCACCCAGTACTTCTGAGTTTCCACCCGTTCTGCTGGGGATCAGCAGAGTTTACGTAAGAGGGATTTACCATGAACAAGACTTATGCACTGGTCTGGAACCAGGCTCTGGGCTGCTGGAATGTCGCCAGCGAGTGGGCACGACGTAGCGGCAAGGCGGGTCGAAGCAAGACGGTGGTTGCCGCTGCTGGCCTAGCACTCTTCGGAGTGCTGGGTCAGACGCCAGCCTTCGCCTTACCCAATGGGGGAGCCGTTGTCGCGGGTAACGCAAGCCTGCAAACCTCTGCTGACGGGAAACAGATGGTCATCAATCAGCAGAGCAACAAACTGATCGCCCAGTGGAACGAGTTCAACGTCGGTGCCGACGAACGCGTCAGCTTCCACCAGCCCGGCAGCGACTCCGTTGCGCTCAATCGCGTGATCGGCACGAATGGCAGTAACATCCAGGGCAACATCGATGCCAACGGCAAGGTATTCCTGGTCAACCCCAACGGCGTCGTATTTGGCAAGTCCGCCCAGATCAACGTTGGAGGTCTGGTAGCCTCCAGCCAGAACATCGCTAACACGGACTTTCTCAACGGTAACTACCGCTTCGCCGGTAACTCCACGGCCGCCGTCAGCAACGCGGGTACTCTCATCGCCAGCGAAGGCGGCAGTGTGGCGCTGCTCGGCGCGCAGGTCAGTAACACCGGCGTGATCCAGGCCCAGATGGGCAGCGTGGCGCTGGGCGCGGGCAAGGACTTCAGTGTCAACTTCGACGGCAACGGCTTACTCAACCTGCAGGTGAACAGCGGTGTAGTGGATGCACTGGCCTACAACGGCGGTCTGCTCAAAGCCGACAGTGGTCAAGTGCTGATGACTGCCAAGAGCGCCGACAGCCTGCTCAAGACCGTCGTCAGCAACCAGGGTGTCATTGAAGCCAAAACCCTGCAAAACAAGGCCGGCAGGATCATTCTGGATGGCGGCGATAGAGGCACCGTCCAGGTCGCGGGCAGACAGGACGCCAGCGCTCTAGGTGGTCAGGGTAACGGCGGCACGGTAGAGAACCGCGGTGCGAAGATCGAGGTGCAGTCAGGTGCGCAGGTCAACACTCTGGCTGACAAAGGTGCGACCGGCACCTGGAAAATCCGCTCGAACGACGTGGTTGTGGCTGAAGCGGGTTCCAATAGCGGTAATGCGGCGGTGAATACCAACGGCAATCACAGCGTTATCAGTGACGGAAATATTGTCAACAGCATCATTGGCAACAGCAACGACAACAGGATCAGCGTCTCAGGTTCCGGCCATATTGTCAGCAGTGCGATTGGTAACGGGAATGGCAACAATGTCAGTTTGAATGGCTCCGCAAGCATCGTTGATAGCCAGATTGGCAACGGCAATAACAACAATGTCAGCCTGGCTGGGGCTGGAAATATCATAGGCAGCCAAATCGGCAATGGCAGCGGCAATCACGTCAGCCTGTCGGGAGTCGGGAGCATTGTTGGCAGCCAGATCGGGAACAACAACGGCAACGGCAACGGCAACGGCAACGGCAGCAATTGGGCTGGCAACAGCATCATCGGCAGTCAGATCGGTAACAACAACGGCAACGGCAACGGCAGCAACTGGCCGAGCGGCAGCATCATTGGTCAGCAAATCGGCAACAACAACGGTACCGGCAACATCTGGTCGAACGGCAGCATCATTGGCCAGCAGATCGGCAACATCAATGGCAACCCGCTGGCCTCGACCAATGTTGCCCGCGGTAGCACCCGCAACGTCAGCGTCGGGGACAGTGTCACCAGCAGCAATGGCGGTACTGTCTCGACAGGTAACAGCACACCTACCATGCACGCCGATACGCTGGCAAAAAACCTGGCCACTACCCATATCGAACTGGTCAGCACTCACGGGGATCTGGCGCTGAACGCTCCGGTCTCCTGGAGCAGTTCCAACACGCTGGGGCTGACCGCCGAGCGCGGTAACGTACAGGTCAACGGCGTCCTGAATTCCAGTGGTTCCAACGCTGGTTTACAGTTGAATGCAAAGCAGGGCAGCCTTCAATTGAATGAGAATGTCTCATTGACTGGGGCTGGCTCCAACCTGGAGCTTAACCACGGTGGCAATGGTTATTCCCTTAAGGACGGCAAGGCGGTGACGCTGTCGGGCAGTGGCGCCTCGTTCCAGGCCAATGGCCAGTCTTATGAGGTCGTGCAGAACCTGGAACAGTTGCGCAACGTCGAAAACAACATGGCTGGCCGTTATGTATTGGGCAACGCTATTGGCGGGACCGGGCACTTCAAGACCATCGGTGATGGCAAAACGTTTACAGGCACTCTAGAGGGTCTGGGTAATACCATCAGCGACCTTTCCATCTATGGCACCACTGGCTATGTCGGCCTTTTTGGCGCGAACAAGGGCCAGATCAGTAACCTGAACCTTGAGCGCATCTCGGCCAACGGTGACTCGTCGGCCCATAACAACACCCAGGTTGGCACACTCGTCGGGCTTAATACTGGTGCTATCCGTAACGTCAAGGCTAGCGATGTCCACGTAACCGGCGCGCCCCATTTCAACACTCTCGGCGGCCTGGTGGGCATCAACCTGGGCGGCACCATTGAGAACTCAAGCGTCAGCGGACAGGTGACGGGTAACCGGAACACCTTTGCCATGGGCGGCCTGGTCGGTGAGAACATCACTGATGCCAACGGTATGGGGCAGGTCATCAACAGTCGAGCCGACACTATTATTTCGGGAGAAATGTCGGGCAGCACTTCTTATTACGGGAATAGCGCGGGCGGCCTCGTTGGGTTGAACGATGGAGGACGTATTACCAACTCCAGCAGCCAGGGTTCGGTCAATCTGGTCGGCGATAACCTGAACATCGGGGGCTTGGTAGGTCACAACATCGGCAGCATCTCGAATGCCACGTCTTCAGCCAGTGTTTCGGCCGGTAAAAATAGCCTGCTCGGTGGCCTGGTTGGCTTTAACCGGCAAGGCGCGGTAGCCAACTCCTCGGCCAGCGGCCAAGTGGTGGGCAATGCGGCACAAGCCATCGGCGGGTTGATCGGGAAAAACCTGGGCAACGCCCTTGCCAATGTTTCGGCAAGTGGCAATGTCAGCGATGGCAGCAGTCTTAATGTCGGCGGGCTGGTTGGCAACAATGATGGCGGGGCTATTGTGAATGCCACGGCAACCAACACAGTCACCGGCGGCAGCAATGCCAATGTCGGTGGTCTGGTTGGCTACAGTCGTAATGCGGCAATGACCAATGCCGCTGCATCCGGCAGTGTAATCGGTGGAAAGGATGCCTTTGTTGGCGGCCTGGTCGGCAACCTGTCTGGCGGGAGAATTAATGCATCTTCTGCAAAAGGCAGCGTTTATGGCGGGCAAGGTAGTCGTGTAGGTGGCCTGGTTGGAGTCAATAGCGGCCAGATCAGCTCGTCTTCGGCATCCGCGACGGTCAGTGGTGGTGACTATGCCACTCTCGGTGGCTTGGTCGGAATGAATAGTGGCTCTATCCTGCTGTCGTCAGCCAGTGGCAAGATCGATTTTTCGCCGACCTACGGGCAGCTCTACGGAGGGTTGATCGGGATGAACTTCGGCCAGCAGTACCTCAACAACACTTCAGGGGAAGCGCTCGCAGTACCGATGATCGGTCGTAACTTCCGCTTTTAACGCTCGCTACACGTCCAAATAGGACAGATGGCCTGTCATGCGAAAGCGTGACAGGCCATTTTTCGGTTGTATCTGGAAAATTGCCTACTCGAATCGAGCAGCAGAGCGTTCTATGGCGGTCGCCGGACCTGTGTGTCAGGTTAATGGGTATCCATAAGGTCGTTCAGGAGTGTTTGAAAGCGCCCAAGCAAACGCTTCAAACCAGGCATCGATGAAACAGTCACTCCTTGCGCCAAAGCAGTTTCTACCTCCCGACTGGCTGCTATCAGACCGGGGATTCTGGCAACAGAAAGCGCCCCGCGAATGCGATGAAGCAGACGTATGATTTCGCCGATATCGTTATGCTCCATGGCTGCGTGAATGGCATCGAGATCTTCTTCCATCGAGCTGACAAACAGTGCACGGATCCGCTCCGGTAACGCCGGGAGGTCTTCTGCATCGCCTTGTGGACGGGTTTCGTTGCGCGGCTGCGCCCTGATCATCCTGACTGCTTTTTCGTTTGTCACTTTCCTCAGGCAGGTAAAAAGGGCATGCAGACTGATGGGCTTCGTCAGCCAGGCGTTCATTCCCGCCGCGATGCAACGATCACCCTCTTCCTGAAACGCATTTGCGGTCACGGCAACAACCGGCAGAGCACAGTTGGTCAGTCTCAATCGCGTGGCAAATTCGTAGCCGTCCATTACCGGCATGTTCACATCCGTCAGCACCACATCGAACTCGGCATCTTCCAGGCATTCCAGAGCCTCCAGCCCGTTGCCGACCAGCGTAACCGAACAGCCGAGCTGTTCCAGTTGCTCGGTGAGCAGTACCTGATTGACCGGATGATCTTCCGCCAGCAATACCCTCAAACCCAGTGTTCCCTCGGGGCGGTCCGAATTCGAGGCCGTGGGCAATACCACCGGCCAACCCAGGGCCAGTATTACGGCATGGGTCACACCCAGGCGGCTGTGCACATTGACCCGCCATCGGTGCTCGCTCAGCAGCGGTCGAACACTGGCATCATGCCCGGCTACGATCCGGGGGCCCTGCCAATCCACCGCAGGCAATGTTTCTGGCAATAACTCCAGCAGCAGCGCTGACCGGTCCGGTGGCTCTTGTGTCTGTTCATCCCACGCGACAACGTTACCCACTGACATCTCGAGCCACTGGCAAACATCTTCGCTGAACTCGGTGACTGGAGAGCGGACGTGGATCTTTGTGTTCCCGGCCTGGATGACCTCTGGAAGCTGAACACTGCTTTGCATTTCCTGCAGTTCCACTTCAAAACTGAAACTGCTGCCCAAACCCGGTGCACTGACCACTTCCAGAGTCCCCTGCATCATCTGGCTGAGTTGGGAACAAATGGACAAGCCCAGTCCAGCGCCACTTGAGGCATGCTGTTGGTTATTGGCCTGAAAGAACGGCTCGAACAGATTGACTTGCTGCTCTTTGGAAATGCCCACGCCCGTATCGACAATCTGCCACTGGAGGCGTACGCGCCCTCCTTCGCGCCCGAGCACGTTCAAGTAAAGCGTGACCCTGCCAGCCTGGGTGAACTTGATCGCGTTGTTCAGCAGGTTATTGATGATCTGGCGAACCCGCATGCCGTCGCCCAGAACACCCCCTGGCAGGTCCGTATCGACGCAGCTGTACACGAGTAATCCCTTGCCATCGGCAATAGCCGAATAGTTGCGCATCGCCTCCTCCACCACCTCCAGCGGAGCAAAGTGCCCAGGATCCAGCGACATTTCTCCGGCTTCGATCTTCGAGAGATCAAGAATGTCGCTGATCAGTTGCAGCAGAATGTTGGAGGAGCCCTTGATCGTTCGCAGGTAACCCTGTTGTTGCTGGCTAAGGTGCGTCAGCCCCAGTAGCTCCAGAGTGCCGACAACTCCATACAAGGGGGTTCTGATTTCATGGCTCATGGTCGCCAGAAAGCGGCTTTTTTCCGTATTGGCGGCGTTCGCTATATTTCGGGAAACCAGCAGTTCGGATTCCGCCTCTTTATGCGCTGTTATATCAATGAACGCACACAGCGATGCAGGTTCACCTTGATAGGTCGTTGGCGCAAACCGCGCATGTAAACAGAGCGAACCAATGATGGCGCAGGTTTCGCCATAGACCGGATCGCCGCCCTCGAACATGTGCCAGTCGCGCGTCAACTGCGCAACATCGTCCCGGTCTTCGAACCACTGCAACACCAAAGTGTTGTGCATGACCAGTTGCCGGCCGCTCTCCTTTATCACACACAGTGCCACAGGTATTGCCTGGATGATGCCCTGGCTGAACTCATTGCGACTGACCAGAGAACCGTAATATTGATCGGCCGGCTTGACGATATTTTGCCGTTGCCACCGCAGCAGCAACCAGCCCAATCCCAGGCAGGTGATGAGCAGTAACGCCACGTTGAACAACTGCCATTTGGCGTCCTGGAAAAGCTGCTGATAACCGATGTGATAAAGGGCATGCCAGCTGTTCTCGGCCCCTGAACTGCGCTTGATCAACAGCCCCTTCCAGGTGAGATAGATACCGTCTTCATAGTCAGACTTCGAGCTGCCAGAGCCCAGCAAGACCATCCCATCTGGAGAGATCAGATCCAGTGCATCGAAAACCGGGGTCTGCAGCAGTGGGCTGTAATCATTGATGCTGTTCAGCTCGAAAAGCGTGGCGGCAACTACCCGGGGAGACGCGCCGTTCATGACCCAGGAATCATCGGGCACCGCGTCCGAAACGTAGGCGAGCATTTCCTGATTATGCCTTCCAAGAAACGCCTCACCCGAACGCCAATACACTCGATGAGCTACAGGATCCGGTGGGTTGTCATGTACGGCACGACTCACCCTTTCAACAACGCGTAGAAGGCCGTTACGGGCCGTTTCGCCGCGTCCAGCCCGACGCTCGATGGCCGGGATAGCCATCCCAACCTTACTGTTAAGGTCCAGCAAGAACATCTGTGGCGCTGAATAAGGTGAATCGATCCAGAATCCATTATGAAAGTTCGACAGCACCCTGCCGAATGCCAGCTTCCGGGACGTGGCCTGATGATCAGAATCTTCTGCTGCAGATTCGGGCAACACCAAAGAAAACGCTGACGTGCGCTCTCCCCCGGCCACCTCATAAAGCGCCAGATGACTTGACTCCACTTTGGTGATGATCGACGTCATAGCCTCGACATCCGGTTTGTAGGGCGCGGAGGTCGACCGGATGACTTGCAGCAGAAAAAGCTCGTGCTCGTGGATCGCGCCGATCATTCTGAAATAGTGATAGTTAACCTTGGCTCGTTGCGTTTCCAGCACCTTGTAAATGGCCCAATAACTGGCACCAAAAAAGAAGGTCGTCAGAAGAAATGAGAACAGCAAAATAAAATTGAAGCGCAGTGAAGACCTGGACAATTTGCGCAGATTTGAACGAATGGATTTCATGGACAGCCCAAGTCAAATTATCAGGTGCACCCTGTCGACGACTGCTGTCTGCCGCCAAACCGCGTGTTGTGTTTCTGCCCATCAACCCGGTAGTCGCATATAGCCCGAAATAAACCCGGTGGCAGCAGATTAACGGGTTTTGCGATAAATCCTAAGCGTTGACAGGATAAATCCTAGTCCTCGCACGGAAAGCGCTGATCGTCACCTAGGCGCTTTTCCTTCAAGGTAGGTCCATCGCTTACTTCCGGTTGACCCCTCATGCAGCCCATCAGCTTTCTTGTACTCGACGCACAGCGCTGTGAAAGGCAGCGAATCGTCGCGCTTTTGCAACCGCTCGAACCGGGGCCAGTACATCAAGCCTCGACCAGCCAGGAAGCGCTCGAAGGACTTCATCGCTGTGGCGGGGTCGATATCGCTATCTGCAATCTGCGCACGGCCGGCAGGGATTGCTTGACCTTCCTGCGCGAGGTCAGCAAAACCCACCTGGTCCGAGCCATTTTGATCAGTGGTCAAATGGACGCCTCATTGCGTAACGCGGCCCACTCCATGATCACTTGCCTTGGCATGCACGTGCTGGGGGGCCTGGAACAAACCAGCGATATCGACCAGGTACAGATTGCTATCGATGAGTTTCGTGTCTGCGGCGACAGGCTCGTGACACCTCAATTGAATACTCCGCCTTCCATCGCGCAAATCCAGCGAGCGTTCGATGACGATGAATTCGAGCCCTACTATCAACCCAAAATCATGCTGAACGGCGGCGAGCTCAAAGGCGCGGAAGTCCTGGCGCGCTGGAACCATCCGCGGTTGGGGCTCCTGTCACCCGCCTACTTTCTGCCAACCCTCGAAGCCCATCACCTCATTGACAAACTGCTCGCTCGGTTGCTGGAAAAGGGACTGATGCTACAGAAAGCCTTGGCGCTAATTCTCCCGCCCGTTGAGTTAGCGTTCAATGTGCACGCCTCGCAACTGGGCTCCACAACCTTTGTCGATCAGGTTGAAAAAGCCTTGAGTGAGCTTAGGCTACCCGCCCACGGACTACTCTTCGAGATCACCGAAACAGGCTTGGTCGATTCTACGGCCAATAGCCTGGAAAACCTGATACGCCTGCGATTGATGGGATGTGGCCTGGCGATGGACGACTTCGGCAGTGGTTATTCATCACTGCAACGACTGTGCGATCTTCCGTTCAGTCAACTCAAATTGGACGGTTCCTTTGTGTGCGAACTTGAGTCGCACCCTGGTCACCGCGCCATCATCGAAAGCGCGGTCAGGCTGGCCGACTCCCTGGGTCTGTTACTCGTGGTGGAAGGCGTGGAGACGTCGGAACAACGGGAGCACTTGCGCCAGATGGGGTGTTCCATTGGTCAAGGTTATGGCTTGGCACGACCGATGTCCGGGACGCATTTTTTCCAGTATTGCCTGGATGCTGAACGCGGCAAGCGTGATTACCTGTTTACGGCCTGAACGCCTCTCTCTGAATCGCCCGCCACATCTCTCATCTGAAGTCCATCAGGTCAGGCTCATTCGGCCTTTAATCAGCCATTTGCAAGCTGTGTGCTCGTTACCTTGAGGCCACGTTTTTTTATCCATAGACAGCGTCGTGCAAACACGCTGTGAACATTCTTATGACAGCAAGCCCATCAAGGATGGTGACGGGCGCTCGACCTCATTCTGGTAACTTCCATGTTCAAACCCGGCTCATTGATCCGTCTTTCCGTAGTGCTGTGCGCCCTGTTCCTGATGCTGCCAATCATTTCTGCCTGGGGCGCGACCAAGACACCTGAGCGCCTCCATTTGTTGAGCCAGCTCTCTTCAGAACATCAGGACATACAACTTTCCGAACAGGACTGGGCGTGGCTGAGGCGCAAACACAAGCTGACGCTTGGGGTGGCTCTGCCAAGTTTCCCTCCACTGGATATCGTGTATGGCGACGGTGATTACGAGGGTATCAGCGCCGACGTGGTTGCCTTGCTCAGCCAGCAATTGGGCATCGAAATCAGCGTGCTCAATCTGACGGATCGGGCCGAGGCACTCGAGGCGCTCCGGTCCGGAAAAATCGACCTGCTCAGCGGCGCCAACAACTTTGAACTTGACGCCTACTCCGTGGTGTTGAGTCGTCCGTACGTGGAAGACTCCCCGGCCATTTTCCGTCGCCAGGGCGACAGTCGCTTGCTTGCCAAAAACCTGAGCGGAACGACGATCGCCATGGCCGAAGATTATCGATCCCTCGAGGAAGTGCAGAATTTGTTTCCGCAAGCGCGACTTGTGCAATTCAAGTCACAGACCGAAGCCATGGCGGCGCTGGCCTTTGAGCAGGTCGATGTTTATCTGGGGGACTCGCTTTCGGCCTACTACATGATCAACCAAAGCTTTTTCAATTATGTAAAGTTCGATCGCCCCGTGGAAATGAACTCCAATGGGTTCAGCTTCGCCGTGAAGCAGGACAATACGCGTCTGCTGCAAATCCTGAATAACAGCATCGATGCGCTGGGCCAGGCAAAGCTCTCCCATATCATCAAACGCTGGGCAGGCGGCGGCTTTGTCTTGTCCGGGGACAAAGTGACCTTGAGTGCCCAGGAACAGCGATGGATAGCGACGCATCCGGTGGTTCGGATGGTCGTCAACGATGACTTGGCACCCGCCGCCTTTTTTGACGCCAACGGCAACTTCAACGGCATTGTCGCTGACTTGTTCGACATCATTTCGTTACGTACCGGATTGCAGTTCGAGGTTGAGCGCACGGGTAGTTTCAACAATCTTCAACAGGCTCTGAAAGCTGGAGAAGCCGACCTGGCGATGTTGATTCCCACGCCGGAAAGGGAAACCTTTCTGCGCTTCACCCACTCCTTTGCCAGCAGTTCATTTGCCGTGGTCAACGCCAGGGCGAACAAGACATTCAACGGACTTCAGAGTCTGAAAGGCAAGCGCCTGGCCATCGCCAAGGGCCAGGCTGTCATTGCACAGATCCGCAGCGAGCATCCGGGCATCCGCCTTGTTACGCCGGCCACCACGCTGGACTCACTCGGCATGGTGGCCGAAGGCAAGGCAGATGCGGCCATGATGCCCCTCTCCTCCGCGCGCTATTACACCAGTCGACTCTACGACAATACCTTGCAGATCGCAGGGATCACGAACGGTAACGAGGCCACCAACAACTTTGCCATGCGCCGCAGCGATACCGAATTGCAGTCGATCCTGAACAAGGCGATTCTAAGTATCCCGCCCGACGACATGAACTCGATCACCAACCGCTGGCGCGCCAATACCGCCATGAGTGGCCAGACCTGGCGAGATTACCGTCAGGTGATTGCAGAGATTATCGCCGTGGCGTTGACCGTGGTCGCGATCATTCTGCTCAAGGTGTTTTTCCTGCGTCGGGAGATCAAGAAACGTGTGGCTGCCGAACAGGCATTGAATGATCAATTGCAGTTTCTGCAAACACTCAGCGACGCCATGCCGCAACCGGTTTACGTGCGTGATCAGGTAGGTCGTATGCTTTCCTGCACGCGAAGCTATGAGCGAGCCCTTGGCCTTTCCTTGAACGACATACTAGGAAAAACCGCCCTGGAAATGCCCATCGACTGCTTCGAAACCGTCTCGGACTTCCATCGCAACTACCTGCTCGCCATGGAAAGCGGAGATCCGATCCGGCAACGCTGCGAGATCACCCTGCGTGACAGAACCCTCTGGATCGACCACTGGATTCAGCCATTCCGTGATTCGGGCGGCACAATCAAGGGCGTTATCTGCGGCTGGCTTGACACTACCGAACAGCACTCGCTGATTGAAGAACTGCGAGCGGCAAAAGTTCAGGCCGAGGATGCCAGTCGCGCCAAAACCACCTTCCTGGCCACGATGAGTCATGAAATCCGTACCCCGATGAGCGCCGTCATCGGGACCCTCGAGTTGGCGTTGAAGCGCGCGGACCAAGGCGTACTCGATCGTGCCGGTATCGAAATTGCCCATACGGCTGCGAACAGCCTGCTGGAGCTGATTGGTGACATCCTCGATATCGTGCGTATCGAGTCCGGTCGTCTTAGCCTTGCGCCCAAGCGCATCAACCTGCGGGAACTGGTGGAGTCGGTGTTCCGGATTTTCGATGGGCCGGCTCGGCACAAAGGCCTGGAGCTGATCCTGGACATTGACCCTGACATCAACGACGATGTGCTCATCGATCCGCTGCGTTTCAAGCAAGTGCTGTCCAATCTGGTCAGCAACGCGATCAAATTCACCTGCGAAGGTTTCGTAAAAATCACCGTGGGCGGCGAGTTGGTTGAACCGTTCAGCCTTGCTCTTACGTTGCGGGTTGAAGACAGCGGAATCGGCATCTCGCAGGAAGACCAGCTTCGGCTGTTCAGCCCGTTTGCGCAGGTGAATCAGGACTCGACGAACGTACGAGGCGGCACGGGGTTGGGGCTGGTCATCAGCCGCTCGCTGTGCGAAATGATGGGCGGCACGCTGCACATGACCAGTGCGCCAGGCAACGGCACCCGGATCGAGGTGCATCTCACGCTGACACGACTCGACGCGATACTGCCACTGGAGTCCCCACCCCCTTCGATAAGCGCACCACCGCGTCATGGCCGAATGCAAATACTGGTCGTCGATGATCATGTCATGAACCGCCAGTTGCTCCTTCAACAACTCCAGTTCCTCGGATATGAGGCTGCAGGTGCCGAGAACGGCGACGCGGCCCTGGCGGCATGGCGCGATCTTCGCTGCGATCTGATCATCACCGACTGCCATATGCCGGTCATGACGGGGGCCGAGCTGACCCTGGCGGTGCGCGAGGAAGAACGGCTGTCGGGCCTCACTCCGACAGTGATCCTGGGCTTGACTGCCGATGCCCGGCAAGTGGACATCGAGCGCTATCTCTCGATCGGCATGGATGACTGCCTGATCAAACCGATGAGCCTGGATGAGCTGGAAGCGCGCCTGTCCTCTTTCACGTTCAGCCGCGTGCCAACGCAAGAATACGACATTGCCAAACCTCAACAGCTGGCGAATACAGAAGACAATCGGTATCACATTGGCGTCGACGCCTTGAGTCGGCTGGCCGGAGGGAATGCTTCACGGGTGCAGGAACTGGTGCGCGAGTTACTGAGTAGTAACCGACAGGATCTGGGGACGCTCCAGGTGCTTTTGCAAAAGCGAGACATCCAGGCACTGTGCGAATTGTCGCATCGGATAAGGGGGGCCGCCAGCGTCGTTAAGGCCGAGCGGTTGATCGCCCGTTGCCGGGAAATGGAAGAGGCCTGCTCCAGCGACTTGTCGGGGCTTGGAGAGAAAGCTGCCCAGGTAGAACAGGCAATGGTCGAACTGGAGCGCGGCTTCAGCCTGATCGACTGAGGGATTGCTGACGACCGGCGCCCCATTTTTCCAGCAGGCCAAGCAAGGTCTTGCTGTCCATCGGTGGATTGGCGACATCGAGCAGCGCAATGCCCTTGTCCATTCCCCAGGCCAACAATCGGTGACGGGGCGCGGCGGCGATATGAGTCAGCACAATGATCTGCCGAGCCAACCTTCGTTCAGCCAGACGTGGCAACACATCGCTCAGACACTCCTCGACACCCGAATGGTCGTACAGCAGCAGATCGTAGCGATCGGCTGATGGCGGACGCTGCATGAAGGTTGCCCAGATGGAGCACGGTGTTACGTTGTAGATTCCAAGGGCATTGAGCGAAGCCCAGTACTGCAACAGCAGTCCCGGGGATTGGCTATACACGATGAATTTTGGATGGACAGTTTCGTTGATCGACATCAGGCCGAGCCATGGATAAGGGGGGTACCTGATGTTATCCATATACCGCCAGGCCGAATGTCAGCAGATTATTCGCGACCCTAAGGATCAATCGCAAAATCACGCAGAATTATCTGATCGCTTGCCGATCGGGGAAGTGGAGTCGAGCCTGGCTACGATCACGCAACGCCGTTGCGCTTGGCCAACTCAACCAGCGCCACGAGGTTCGGTGCGTTGAGCTTTCTCTGCAAGCGAACTTTATAAGTGCTCACGGTCTTGTGGCTGATGATCAGGGTCTCGGCGATTTCCTGGTTGCCAAGCCCTTGGGCAAGCAGCTTCAACACGGTAATTTCACGGTCGGAAAGCTGCGCAACGAGGGTGCTTTCCTGGTTGGCCGCCTGGACGTTTTCCCGCAGCATGAAAATGGTGTCCTCAGGAAAATAGGAGTACCCCGACAGCACTGCCTTGACCGCCCCCACCAGCTCATCCAGGTTATCGTCCTTGCAGATGAATCCAGCCGCTCCAGCCTGCAGGCAGCGCATGGCGAAATTACGCGAGTCACCCGAAGTGAGGATCAGGACCTTTACCGCCAGACCGATGGATTTGAGGTGGGAAATAACCGCGAAGCCATCCATGTTGGGAATGCTGAGATCAAGGATGATCAGGTCGGGCAGAAGCTTGCGCACGATCTCCAATGCATCCGAGCCATTATCGACTTCGGCCATGATCGTATGGCCTTCTTTCTCCAGCATCATCCTGACCGCCAAACGGATCAGGGGATGATCGTCAACGATAACTATGCTTCCCATGTGCAGTTTTCCCTAAAAAATCGATGCCTGTTGTCTGCAAATGTCGAAGGCGCAGTTCGAAGCTCTGGTGTTTACAGCGCAAAGGGCTCTTCCCTTCACTCCCGCGACCACGCAAGACTATAAGGTTCCGACGAATCGTCGCACAGAAAAATAAGCTGGGTGTGTAATGTAGCCATACTTAATTGGCCGGTAGATTAACTTCTGCACTTGATATCTGGGGAGCTAGAAAAATCTTACCCAAATAACCACTTGGCAAAAATTGCACGTTTCCACATACCCGCCCAGACAAAACGAACTCCCTCATCAGATGTATCCTACAGCCGCCAGCCCAATCCGAAACGCTAGCGACGCAGGCTCACCCCCTGGCGAACACGCCGAATACCCCATACCACCAGCATGCACAAGGTCAGCAGCAACGGAACCAAGGCGATATTGACGACCTTCACCAGCCGCCCCAAGGCATCGATATCGACATTTAATTGATACTGCACCTCGCGCAGTTGCTGACGTATGTGCATTTTTTCCTGCATGAACTGATGGATCGTCGACTGCCGCTGCGCATCCAGCGCCTGGGTTTTGTCTCCTCGCTGCTCCTGCAACTGCCCCAGCTTGCGCTCGGTCTCATCGAGGCGCAGTTGAAGGGCCGACTGCTTTTCCCTGAAACTTGCTTCGGCCTTTCGATGCATCTGCTCCACCACAACAAAGGGACGGTTGTAGTGGCCACGAGAGCGGAGGCTATTGAGCGCATCCGACCCGCTGAGGTTATCCAATGCATTGATCACAAAGGACGCATTATCCGTCCAGGGAAGCTGTACGGGGCGCCCGTTGGCGTCTTGAGTTTGCAGCCACATCCGGTCACTCAACAGGTCGGTATCGGCCACCACAATCACGTTGATTTGCTGCGCCTGCTTGAGGCCGTTCCGATGGCCTTCGATACCATCGGCAAATGCCGACTTCGCAGGTCCTTGAACTCGCGCAGCCATGACGTACCGCGGACTACGAAGTGGTAGCTCCTGCATCAACCGATCCGGGTCAACGGTCTTTTCGAAGCGGCTTACCTCCATGGGCATCGCGTAATCCGAGCTGTGCATCAGCGGCATAAATTGCGTGGTAGCGCCTTCTAACGGCTCGATTATTCCGGTAGTGGTCAGGCTGATGCGTTCCAATCCGGAAGTGCTCGGATCATCCTGGCTCAACGCCGCCAGTGGCAGTTCGAAGGTGAAGGGTCGGGGAATCGGGCGCAGCCCTTCCCCTGTACTGTCGAACAGCGCATAGGAGCCGTCCGCCAGAAGCTTGCCCAACTGCATCTGAACGCCCCAGGTCTTCAACAACGGCGACAGGTCCGAGGACTTGTCCTTGCTGGAGATCCCGAAGTGCTCCGCGCCGGGATCCTGTTCGCTCAGCGGGTCAACAAAGGCCAGAAGCCTGCCACCACGCAACACGAATTGATCGATGGCGTACAGCGTCGACTGCGTCAATTTTTTGGGATGCACGAGCATCAGCACAGTGACCTCAGGCGGTATCTCCTCAATGTCAGTCACCAGCTCTCGAAGGTCGAATTCCCGGCGAACTTCCTGGATCAGCACCCAAGGTGCGATCCTGCGCTGCAGGCTCGTATCGAAGCCGCCATTGACCGGTAAGGTGGAGAGCAACCCCACCACCGGCCGCTGTGGTTGGAGCAAAGTTTGTATCAGTCGGCTGATGTCGTACTCAAGCCGCTCTTCCTGCTCCTGGGGAAAGAACGGGATCACTTGGGCATTGTTCTTTGAATCGGTACCGACCAGACCGAAATAAACAGGCGCCACGCCCTGCCTCAGAGGCATCGCCTGAAGGCCGAATCCGTTCGCCCGGTCCTCCTCATCCGAAAATGGCAGCGGGTCAATGATGTGCAGACGTATCCTGCCACCGGCCTCACGCTCATAAACCTTGAGCAGCTCCTCGACACGCAAGGCGTAACCTCGCAGTGGCACCAGCTCCTTTGAACCACTGTTGGAGTAGAAAAAATACAGATCGATGGGTTTTTCCAGGCCAGCAAGAATCTGGCGGGTACCGGGGCTGATGGAGTAGAGCTTGTGCTCGGTCAGGTCCAGGCGAACGCCCGTGATCCACTTCCCGATCCCCATGTTGAACGCCAGGAACAGCAAGGCAATCATCACCAACGGGCCGGCGCCGGAATACATCGCACGTTTCATGGATTCTTCCTTATTCGGCTTTCTTCAGGTTGACAGTTACGACGGTGGCCGCCAGCCAGGCCACGATCACGCTGACAAAATAGAGCGGATCGCGCAGATCGATCACCCCCTTGCTGATCGCATCGAAATGGGTCAGGAAACTCAGCGAGGCCAAAAGGTCCAGGAGCCATTGCGGAGCCCACGAATTGAGTGCATCCAGCGCCGGAGGAAAACCGCAGGCGATAAACAGCAAGCACACCACCAAGGCAAGAATCAACGCGATGACCTGGCTCTTCGCCAATGCCGACATGCAAGAGCCAATCGCCAGATAGGCCCCGGCGAGCAACCAACTACCCAAATAGCCGGTTAGAATCGCGCCATTGTCTGGGACCCCGAGATAATTCACGGTGAACACCATGGGCACCGTCAGAACCAGGCTGATGCCGGCAACAACCCATGCCGCGAGAAACTTGCCGACCACCGCATCGAAGCAGGAAACAGGCAAGGTCATCAGCAACTCGATGCTGCCGGACTTGCGCTCCTCGGCCCACAGGCGCATGGCCAAGGCCGGAATCAGGAAAAGGTAGAGCCAGGGATGAATGCCAAAGAAAGGCGCCAGATCCGCCTGGTTACGCTCATAGAAATCGCCCAGATAAAACGTGAAGACGCCGGACAGAACCAAAAATATCTCGATGAACACATAGGCCAGCGGCGACGTAAAGTAGCTGGCCAACTCACGCTTGAAAATCACCGGCAACTGCTTCATGCCGTTTCTCCTCGGGTCAAGCACTGGAAGACTTCATCAAGGCGCCCCTGCTCCAGATCCAACCTGTTCAACCGCCATCCACGAGCAGACACCAGAGCATTGACTTGCGGAAAAATGACCGCACCAGGCTGGGCCAGCACCGTGAAACTTTGTTCTTCCTTGTTCTCTTCGACCCCGGCGACACCTGGAAGCACTGCCAGGGCCAGCCAGTCCAGCGGCTCGTCAGCCTGCAGGGTGACGGCCTGGTGATAACGAGAGCGACTTTGTAATTCGGTGGGCGGGCCATCTGCCAGGACTCGGCCATTACTGATGATCAAGGCACGCGTACAAATGGCCGAGACCTCTTCGAGAATATGCGTAGAGATAATGACCGTCTTGTCCCGCCCCAGCCCCTGGATCAGTTCGCGAACCTGGTGTTTCTGGTTCGGGTCGAGACCGTCGGTGGGTTCATCGAGAATCAACACCTTGGGGTCATGCAGGATCGCTTGAGCCAATCCGACTCGACGAGTAAACCCCTTGGAGAGTGTTTCAATGGGCTGTCTGCAAACGCCTCCCAGCTCCAGCAGGTTTATCACACGGTCCACGCGCTCACGCCTTTCTGCTCCGCGGTAACCGCGGATGCTGGCAATGAATTCGAGAAAGCTCTGGACCCGCATGTCGTCATAACAAGGGGTGCCTTCCGGCAAATAACCCATTTGGCGCTGAGCCAGAAGCCTCTGCTTGCGAATATCAAATCCGAGAATGCTCGCGGTGCCAGACGTCGGCGCAAGGAAGCCTGTCAGCATTCTCATTGTGGTGGACTTTCCGGCACCGTTTGGCCCCAGAACGCCCAGAATCTCTCCGGGTCCGATATGAAGAGACAGATCGTCTACTGCTATATGTCCTGAGAAACGCTTGGTGAGTTTGGATATTTCAATCATGGCTTCCGAATTCAGCAAAAAAGCCCTTGATAATTGAGTCTCTAAATACAACTCATACATCAGAGGGCGAAACGAATGTTCATGTCCAGGAACGTTTCGACAGCAAGCGGTGATTACGCCACGAACAGTTCTGAATAAGCCCGAGACAATAAACATTACAGCTGATGGCTGCCGGACGGATCGGTCGCTATCAGATAAATCCTGCTGAATTTAAGATTTATCAGCATCAACGCCAGCAACGGCTTAAAGCCTTGCAAGGTCAATCCTTCGTATTCTTGCATGCATATTATTTTTAACTTCGTGGTGCCCACATGCTGGTACGAACCCTTTCCATCAAACACGATGAGCAGAACGTCTTGACGGCGGCGCTGCTGTTCGGCTTCGCGATTCCGGAACTAAACCGAAACTTCCTCGCCTACAGCCTGAACGAGGACGTTGATGACAATAACTCCCGGGTTTATCTCGTCTCGTTGCATAAAGAGGTCGATGGTTACAGTCTGCACACCCTGACTTCTGATGTGGACTGGCAAGGGGCGGCGCAGGCGTTCAGACAGATCCTGCGGGAGGCCGCCACGGGGGAACCCGGAGTGACCAATGCTTCCTTCTACCTCTTGGACTTGGGTGAACAGACAGTGACCTCAGGCGTAATGAAAGAGCATCGCACCCTGAACGTCGCAAAAAACCGGATTGTTAAATTATTCAATTTCCAGCCCTCAGCCTCCTTTGGGCCGGCCCTTGAAACAGGTGTACCCGTTTCACCTGGTGATACCGAAACCCATCCGCCAACGGTTCAGAAACAGCCCGGTCCGAAATCCAACTCCGAAGGGGACGCAGACGCCGCGTTATCTGATCTGGCGTCTTTCAGTCAAGATACTCAAACCCAAGTAATAAGCGATGAGGAGTCAGTGTTCCAGGATCTTGACGCCGAGCACTTTCTGACTGAAGTACAGACAACATTTGAGGAGTTTTCTGAACTGGCAGAAAAATTGACGCTTCAAAAAAATCAACGTCAAATCCAACAAGAAACATTGGCATCCAGAGAATTACAGCTGCAAGAGAAAGAGCTTCTGTTTAATCAGAAAAAAGAGGTATTACTGCAAGAGCTGCAAAACCATAGTGAACAGCAACTACAACAGAACAGACGACAGTCCGAATTGGATCTGCGTGAAAAGGCGTTGCAACGTAAAGCCATGGAATTATCGATTAAACTGAAAAAACTGGAGGATGCGAAGAACAAGCTCAGCACTATCCTCAAGGCTTTGCAATTCGACTCAAGCAAAAACTAGGTTTGCTATATACCTATCCGCAAGCGCTGCATGACACCTCCCCACCAGCACTTCAATCATTCATCAGTCTGGTGGACCAGCGCGCCGCGCTGGTAATAACCCGCTCAATCAGCGCCCCAGCAAGGGGGCTTCGTCCCGGTGTTGACCCACTATTGGGCGCGCTGCAACCCTCACTTTACATTTAGCTATAGGCATAAGAAATTCCTAGAAGGCAGAACGCCGACGGCTCCCTACCATGCACCACGATCTGCAACACAGATCACAACTGACACTGGCCAGCGGGCATTCGACCCACGTGCCTTTGACATGCAGTTACTGGCGGAGAGCACCATGGAAAGAACAAAAAATACGGGGACTATGTATCCCCAGGCCCTGGCACTGGCGGTCGCACTGGCAATCACGCTACCGGTGCATGCCGAGAGCTTCGACATTGGGGAAATCGAAGGGAGTTTCGATTCGTCACTGTCCGTTGGCACCAGCTGGGGAATGAGCGATCCTGATCGCGCCTTCATCGGGGTGGCCAACGGTGGTACCGCTTCGACGCGCACGTCTGATGATGGGCGACTGAACTTTCACAAGGGCGAGGCGTTCTCGAAGATTTTCAAGGGTGTCCACGACCTGGCACTGAAATACGGTGATACCGGGGTATTTGTCCGTGGCAAGTACTGGTACGACTACGAACTCAAAGATGAGCATCATCACCTGTACGACATCGACGACAACGGCCGCGATCCCGCCGCAAGGTCTTCGGGCGCGCAGTTTCTCGATGCCTTCGTGTACCACAACTACAGCATTTCCGATCTTCCCGGCAGCGTGCGCGCCGGCAAGCAGGTGGTCAGCTGGGGAGAGAGCACCTTCATCGGCAACTCGATCAACAGCATCAATCCGGCCGACGTCGCCGCCTTGCGTCGCCCAGGGTCTGAGATCAAGGAAGGCCTCATCCCGGTCAACATGCTCTACGTCTCCCAGGGCGTGAGCGACAACCTCTCGGTCGAAGCCTTCTACCAACTGACGTGGCAAAAGACCGTACTGGACAATTGCGGCACATTCTTCGGAGGCGATATCGCACCCCACGGCTGCGACAAGGGCATGACGGTAAACGGCAGCGACTTTGATCGCGATGCCCCGAGCTATGGCTATGTCCCTCGCCTGGGTGACAAAGATGCCCGAGACAGCGGCCAGTTCGGCGTGGCCCTGCGTTGGACGGTTCCGGAGCTGAACGAAACCGAGTTTGGGTTCTACGCGTTGAACTACCACAGCCGCACTCCGGAAGTCTCCTGGGTGACGGGTAAGGGTGCGCTGCAAGATCCGGTCGGTGGGTTCATTGGCCAAGGGGGGGGCAGCACCGCGCGCTACTTCATTGAGTACCCGGAAGACATCCATCTGTACGGCATAAGCTTTGCCACCAACATTGGCGCCACGGCGGTGTCCGGCGAGATCAGCTACCGGCCGAACATGCCGCTGTCGCTCAACGGCACTGACGTGTCCGCTGCCGCCACCCTGGGCACTGCTGCGACCAATCCGCGGGTCAATGCCGGCCTGCCGATCTTTACCACAAACTGGGCTAGCTCCGCCTATGGCTCGGTGATCGAAGGTTACAAACGCATGCCCTACACCCAGGCCCAGATCACGGCGGTGCGCACTTTCGATCATGTGCTGGGCGGCGATCGCCTGAGCCTGGTCGGCGAAGCCGGGGCAGCGCATATCAGCAACCTGGGCAATACCGACGGCTCGGACCTGCGCTTTGGCCGCAACAGTGTCTACGGCAACGGTGAACTGGCCGATGCTGGCACCGCCGCCCTGCTCGGCGGCCTGTCCGGTAATCAGATCTGCAGCAAGGCACTGAACACGGCCAACCCCAGCCAGTGCACCAACAAGGGCTTCTACACGCCGTACTCCTGGGGCTACCGCCTGCGTGCCGTGCTGGAGTTCAACAATGCATTCGCCGGGGTCAACCTCAAGCCCAACCTGTCGTTTTCCCATGACGTCAACGGCTACGGGCCAACCTTCACCGAAGGTAATAAGGCAGTGAGTATTGGCCTGGACGCCGACTACCTGTCCAAATACACCGCCAGTGTGAACTACACCGATTACTTCGGCGGCGATTACAACACCAACACCGATCGTGACTTCCTCGCCATCAGTTTCGGCGTGAATTTCTAAGGCCCGCGGTTCATGAGGTTTACCATGACACACCAGCAACTGATGCAGATCGGCTGTTTCACCCTCAGCCTGATTGCCGGTAATGTAATAGCCGCCGCCCCGGCCGACCAGGTTGCCCGCTTGGGTGCCGACCTGACGCCCGTCGGCGCAGAGAAAGCCGGCAATGCCGATGGCAGCATTCCAGCCTGGACCGGAGGGCTGCCAACCACAGCTGGCAACAAAGACTCCAACGGTTTCCTACCCGACCCGTTCGCCAGCGAAAAACCGCTCTTCATCATCACCGCCAAAACCGCCGAGCAGTACAAAAGCAAACTGACGCCCGGCCAACTGGCGATGTTCAGCCGCTACCCGGATACCTACCGCATTCCTGTCTACACCACACATCGAAGCGTCAACCTGCCGGAAAAAAACCTTGTGACGACCAGGCTCAATGCCGCCGAGACCACCCTGATAGAAGGCGGCAATGGCCTGGAGCACTATCACCCCGGCGCTGTACCCTTTCCCATTCCCAAGGACGGTCTGGAAGTCATCTGGAACCTGATCGGCCGCTACCGCGGCGAAAACTTCAAACGCATCGTTGTTCAGGCCTCGCCGCAAACCAACGGCAACTTCACGCCCAACGTGGTCAAGCAGGAACTGGCCTTTCCGAGCGGATTGACTGACTACCAGCCTGAGGAGATGGCCAACATTCTCAGCTTCTACCGTGAAGAGTTCCTCTCCCCTGCGCGCATGGCTGGCGGCGTGTTGCTGGTGCATGAAACTATTAACCAGGTCAAGGAGCCCCGCATGGCATGGGAATACAACGCCGGCCAGCGCCGCGTTCGCCGTGCACCGCAAATTGCCTACGACAGCCCGGCGGCTGAAGGTATGCGCACCCTCGATGACTTCGACCTGTTCAATGGCGCACCGGATCGATTCAACTGGAAACTGGTCGGTAAGCAGGAACTGTACATTCCCTACAACAGCTACCGTCTGGAATCGCCGAAACTCAAATACACCGACATCATTCAGCCCGGCCACATCAACCAGGACGACACCCGCTACGAACTGCACCGGGTCTGGCACTTGCAGGCCACCCTCAAGCCAGGTGAGCGCCATGTCTATTCGCGTCGCGATATCTACATCGACGAGGACAGCTGGCAAGGCGCCGAGGCCGACGCCTACGATGGTCGCGGTGCGTTGTGGCGAGTGTCCGAAGGCCACGCCAGTTTTTTCTATGACGTGAAGGTGCCGTCCTTCGCCGCCGAAACCCACTACGACATCCTTTCCGGACGCTATGCAGTGAACTCGCTGCGCAACGAAGAGAAGAACAGCTACGAATTCAACGTACCGGTCAGCCGCAAGGAATTCACCCCTTCGGCACTGCGCGTGACGGGAATACGCTGATTTTCTTGCTCCAGTGATCCTGATATTCGGCGGCCCATGGGCCGCCTTTTTTTGGTTCATAAAAGCGCCAGATCTCGAAAAATCGATGCACATTCACCGCCAAAGGGCTCAAATTTTGCATTAAATTCAAACACTCACATTCGAAGTCCAATGGAAATCCTATGAAGCTTCATCAACTGCGCGCCCTTGTCTCCATCTGCGAAAGTGGCAGCATTCAGGAAGCCTCGCGCATGTTGCACATCTCCCAGCCGGCGCTTTCCAAGGGCATCAAAGAGCTGGAAGCCGAGCTCGGTGTGCCTTTGCTGATCCGCTCCAACCGCGGCATCACTGCCACCGAGTACGGCGAGCGACTGGTCAGGCGCGCCCGATTGATCCTTGAAGAAGTGCGCCGGGCCAGCGACGAAATCGACACGCTCAAGGGCGTGATGGACGGCAAGTTGTCGATCGGTGTGTCACCGGTCACCCCAAGTGCCCAGTTCGTCAACAGCTTGAACCGTTACCGCAAGCGTTACCCCAAGGTGAAAATCCAGATCCACGAACTGCGCCCCTCCAAGTTGATGGAGGGTTTGCGAGAAGGCCTGCTTGACATGGCCCTGACATCCCTGCCCCAGACGCGCAACACCGATGGTTTCCATTGGGTTGAGCTGTACGCGCAACCGACCGTACTGGCGGTGCGCAAGGGGCACCCACTGCGCCATGCCACCTCCCTGACCCAGCTGCGCGAACAGGATTGGCTGCTGCAGGACTCGCCGGAGCAATCCAGGGTGGGGGTGATGTTCGAAGAGAATGGCATCGCCTTGCCGGAGAACGTCATCGAATGCGCGTCGGTGGTGCTGTTCACCGAACTGGCCGCTACCAGCGACGCGGTCAGCTATTGGTCGCTGCGCATTCTGGAGAAAGCCCGGCAGCTGACGGAGGGCATGGAAGTGCTGGACATCGTCGAGCCGGTGCCGCCCATGAACATCTCCCTGGTGTGCCGCGATCAGGAGCTGATGACTCGTGAGGCCAAAGCCCTGGCCGACGAATTGATCTATGTGTACACCAGTCCGCAGACCGCCAAGGCGAACGAGTCACGCGCCATTGCTTGAGTCGCGCCCCGCCGTTTCCCTTCTTGATAACCAGCCCTGATAAGCATGCGCAGAGGTGATTATTCAGCTGCGCAGGCCTAGGGCATGCTGCGGACCCTCGTCACTGGATTGGACAAGACGCCCCATGAGTCAGCACGCATCGCCCCTGATACCACAAATCCTGGCTTGGCAAGAAGAGTTCGCGCAGATTCGCCGGCAGATCCATCAGCACCCCGAGCTGGGCTTCGAAGAACGCCAGACCAGCGAACGGGTGGCCGAACTGCTGCGTGAATGGGGCTACGACGTACACACAGGCGTGGGGGGGACCGGCGTGGTCGGCGTGCTACGCAATGGTAATGGCGCGCGCAGCATCGGCATCCGCGCCGACATGGATGCCCTTCCGATCATGGAGGAAAGTGGCATGCCGTGGCAAAGCCTGCATAAAGGCACCATGCATGCCTGCGGGCATGACGGCCATACCGCCGTTCTGCTTTGCACCGCCCGCTATCTGGCGCAGACCCGGCAGTTTGACGGTACCGTCAACTTGATCTTCCAGCCCGCAGAGGAAACCCTCGGAGGCGCCAAGCGGATGATCGCCGACGGACTGTTCGAGCGTTTCCCCTGCGATGCGGTGTACGCGCTGCACAACATGCCGACTCTGCCCGTGGGCCTGTTCGTCACCCAGGCCGGCGCCATGAGCGCGTCTTCCGATATAGCCACCATCCGTCTCAATGGTGTCGGCGGTCACGGCGCCATGCCGCACAAGGCCAAGGATCCAGTGATAGCGGCGGCGGAAGTGGTGCTGGCTCTGCAATCGATCGTGGCGCGCAATGTGCCCCCGGGCGAGGTCGGGGTGATCACTGTCGGTTCGTTGCATGCGGGCGAGGCGGCCAATGTGATTCCCGACCACGCCACGATGAAACTCAGTGTGCGTGCCACCGACCCAGTCATTCGCGCCCTGTTGAAAAAACGCATTGGCGAAGTCGCCCATGGTGTGGCCGCCACCTACGCTCTGGATCTGGATTACGACTATGAAGAGCGCATTGGCGTACTGATTAATACGCCCGCCGAGACGGCGCTGCTGCAACAAGTCACCCGCGACCTGCTGGGCCCTCAGAGCCTGCTTACCGAAGTACCTCGTGGTTACCTTGGCAGCGAAGACTTTGCCTCGATGCTCGAGCACAAACCCGGTTGTTACATCGCCATGGGCAACGGTATCAGCGGCCCCCATGGCTGCATGGTGCATAACCCCGGCTACGACTTCAACGACGACGCCATCCCCTACGGAGCCAGCCTCTGGGCGCGACTGGTGGAAACCTACCTGCAAGCAGCTTGAACAGCGCAGTTGTGCATTTGCCAGAAGGAACAGGAGCCCCCATGTCAACATCAGCCGCAAGACCCCGCAGCCTGGTAGTCGCGCTGCTGATGGCCGTGATGGTCATCAGCGTACTCGACAAGACCATCTTCGCCTTCGCTGGCGTCCAGATCATCGATGAGTTGCAGCTCAGCCCGGAACAGTTCGGTTTCGTCGGTAGCGCGTTCTTTTTCCTCTATTCGATTTCGGGAATTCTCGTCGGTTTTCTCGCCAACCGTTTCCCCACCCGCTGGATTCTGACGGTGATGGCACTGGTCTGGACCAGTGCGCAACTGCTGGTGACCTTCGCCACCAGCCTCGCGGCGCTGACCACCAGCCGCCTGCTGCTTGGCGTCGGTTGCGGGCCAGGAACGGCGGTGACCCAGCACGCCTGCTTCAAATGGTACGGACCACACGAGCAGGTTTTACCGGCGTCGTTGATTCAGGTATCGATCATGCTGGGTGGCTTGCTTGGCGCGATCACCCTGCCGTTCGCCATCAGCCACTTCGGCTGGCGTCCGGCCTACCTGGCCCTGGCGGCGCTGAGCCTGGCCTGGGTATTGGCCTGGCTGCTGTTCGGTGCCGAGGGTAACCACTGCGACGAGCAATCCGCGCAGGCACCGGCCGAGGCGCCGCTCAAGTACCGTCACCTGCTGCTCAACCGCACCTTCCTGTGGATCTCGCTGATGTGCTTCCTTGCCTACCTGCCCAACGCCCTGTCCTTCAGCTGGTTGGCGGTGTACCTGCAAAAGGGACTGGGACTAAGCCCGATGCAAACCGGCTACCTGATGTTTACCGCGACCTTCAGCATCATCGCGCTCAATCTGCTGGTGTCCGCACTGTCGCAGCGCTTGCTCAAGCGCGGCGTCAGTCTGCAACGCAGCCTGGTGCTGCCGCCCATGGCCTGCTGCATCGTCGGCGGTTTTGCGTTCTGCACCATGGGGACGCTATTCACTGACTTGCCCGCCAAACTGACGCTCTATGTGATGGGTGGAGTGCTGCTCAACGCCGTGTTCGCCTTCGGCATGACCATCACATCGCACATTTCTCCGACCCGCCAGCGCGGGGCAATGCTGGCCATTCACGTCGGCAGCATGACCTTCTCGGGCATGCTTGCGCCATGGATGGTCGGCAAGCTTGTCACGCTGTTCAACAATGACATCGCCCGCGGCTTCGAAACGGCAGTGCACGGCATTGGTGTGGCAACAGTGATCTGCGCGGTACTCGGGCTCTACGTCATCACCCCGGTGGCCACCCGCCAGCGCCTGCTGGCACGTTCGCCGCTCAACCTTGAGGGGCCACTTACAACGTTGTGACCGCAGTACCCGTTTGACCCCACCCTATCTATCGGGCCCCACAGCGCTGGCTTGCGGCTTGTGCGTGGTTTCCCTGCGTCCAGGTTTTACCGTCGATCGGCGGCAGCCTATTACTCATCAGGAACATTCCATGAACCTTTCAGTCTTTTCCGAAAGCTACGCACAGGCTCGCCAACAATTCCTCGAAAGTTGCGCCCGCCGCAATCTGGCGGCGGAATCCTATACCCACCCCCTCAAGGGCCGTGACCAGGAAACCTTGGCCATCGACGTCTGCAGAGTGGGCGCGGCCAACGCGCGCAACCTGGTGGTGATCAGCAGTGGTTGTCATGGGATCGAAGGGTTCTGCGGCTCGGCCGTTCAGGTCGATCTATTGAACGATGACACTTGGGCCACACTGATCAATCAGCCAGACCTGGCCGTGCTGTATGTACATGCCCTGAACCCGTACGGGTTTTCCTGGCTACGCAGGGTGACCCACGAAAACGTAGATCTGAACCGCAACTTCCTGGATTTCGACCAGCCGCTGCCGGACAACCCGGGGTACAGAGCCATCGCCGAGCTGCTGGTGCCCGCGCGCTGGCCGGGCAGCCTCGCCAGTACGATACAATTGATGCTGTTTGTCGCCCGCAAAGGGCGCAAGGCGCTGCAGTCGGCCATCTCCAGCGGCCAGCACAGCCATCCGGACGGGCTGTTCTTCAGCGGCACCGAGCCGACCTGGAGCAATCGTCAGATACGCGCCATCCTGCGCCAGCATGGGCAACAGTGCCAACGCATCGGCTGGATCGACGTACACACCGGCCTCGGCCCCCTGGGGTTCGGCGAGAGGATCTACAAAGGCCGCGACAACACTCAGGATCAGGCACGCGCACGCGCTTGGTGGGGCCCCCGGGTTACCAGCACTTTCGATGGCAGCTCCACCTCGACACAGCTCAACGGCACCCTGGACATGGCCGTGATGGAGGAATGTCCGCAGGCGCAATACAACGGCCTGACCCTGGAGTACGGCACCCAACCCGGCGCCCAAGTACTCAATGCACTTCGCGCCGAACAATGGCTGCAGCGCACCCCCCAAGCTGGCCAGGAGCTTCACGCGCAGATCAAGCAGCAGATATGCGAAGCCTTTTACATACAAACCCCGGAATGGAAACGCAGCGTGCTGGAACAGGCCCGCGAAGTCTGTTGGCAAACGGTTGAGGGGATGCTTGGCAAGCGAGAACTGAAGGAGTCAGTTCCAGGTTGAAAGGTGTTCTTCAGGTTGGTTGTCGTAGGTAATGCGGTCGTGATGAACGGGGAGCTGTAACGCGCCAATACGGGGCGAACCTACAGGACGTTCTCAATCAGGCCAGCCAAATGACGGCAGATACAAGACTCAACGATGCCAGTGGCCATTGAGACTACGCGCACCCACCGGACTTGTATCAGTGACGCAATCGTCGCGACTTTCGGGCAGCCATAAGCGAACCGAGCGATGAAATCGCTCAGAAATCACAGCAGGGTTCGCTGAAGCGCTTTTACACACTCGGCATTACTTGGCGACGCTCTTGCAGCATTTAATCCTGAGGCTGCTCACGGAAGGCCTGTAGAGCAATAATACTGATGACAAGGCAACTTGTCAGATACCAAGCGGGGGCCATTGGATTCCCCGTGACACTGATTAACCAAGTAACGGTGAGTTGAGCAAAGCCACCAAAAAACGTCACACCCAGACTATACACAACAGCCAGGCCACTGACCCTGATAGCACGGGGGAAGCCCTCGAGCAGGAGCAACGTACCGGCGGGAGCAATCAACGATTTGAGCATCACCACCACCCCGACGACAACTAAAATGACCGGCAACGATGGGTGTTCCTGAAACAACAGAAATGCCGGATAGATGATCACTAGAAGCAGGATCGAGAGGAACATTAACAGCGGTTTACGCAAGCGCATGCGGTCGGCAAGAATGCCGCCGAGAGGCGCGAATACGAACATGATTGCACCCGACAAACAAGACGAAAGGAATGATGTCTGTGCTGACAGGCCCAAGGTCTTGATCATGTAGGACGGCATGTAGAACACCATAATGTACATGGTTGAAGTACCGCCGATCATCATGCCGATACCCAGCAGTACACGCTTCCAGTGCCCTAAGATCAGATCTCGGAAGGCACTATGCTGACACTCTTCCTGGGTATGGGTCTCTTCTAAATGACGACGAATAAACAGGCCAACTGGGCCGATCGACAAACCCAGTAAAAACGGAACACGCCAACCCCAGCTTTCCAGCGAAGCTGGCGATAATTTAGTGGACAGGAGAGTAGCAAAGAGTGCACCAATCAAGGCGGCAATGCCTTGGCTGGCCAACTGAAAGCTGACCCGATAACCACGCCCATGATTGCTGCCGGACTCCATCAGCAGCGTAGTGGCGGCGCCCACTTCACCTCCCGCTGAAAAACCTTGAACCATCCGCCCGGCAAGAATTATCAAGGGGGCCGCAATGCCGATCTGCGCATAGGTTGGGGCCAGGCCGATCAACGCGGTACCCAAAGTCATCAATATAATGGTCAAGGTCAGTGCAGCCTTACGTCCATGCCGATCCGCATAGTTGCCAATCAATATTGCACCGATAGGACGGGTGATAAAGCCTACACCAAAGGTAGCTAACGACATCATCAGGGATGTGTACTCGCCTTCCGCCGGAAAAAACAGCTTGCCGATCAGCAATGCGAAAAAACTGTAGATGGTAAAATCGAATATCTCTAGCCCGTTACCCAGTGAGGTGGCGATGATCAGTCGCCGCTGCTTCCCTGCGCTGGCGGTAGGTGTTGTCGCCGGGGTAGACGCTGAATTTATTATAATTGTGTCGTTCATTTTGCTCGCGCACTCAGCAATGGTTTGAATATAGATCAATCTTTTTTCAAGTAGTGCTCTACCAAGTTGGCCCAGTAACTAGCTCCAACTGGCAAGGCTTCATCGTTAAAGTCATAACCCGGGTTGTGGTTCATGCAACCGCCAAATTCGCCTACACCGTTACCGAGAGCTACGTAACAACCCGGTACTTTTTCCAGCATCCAGGAAAAGTCTTCCCCTCCCATGTTTTGCATGTTCCTAGGGGGGGTGAAGATGTTCTTCTCGCCCACTTGGGCGAGGATGACTGCACGCGCAATCGCTGTTTCTTTCTCGGTATTCACCAGCACGCTAGTGACATAGTTGTATTCGATTTCGGCGGTCACCCCGAAACTAAGCGCATGCGACTCGCTCAACTCGCGAATCCGCCGCTCAAGTAGTGCGCGAACAGCGTGATCCATTGCCCGCACCGTCAGCAGCAGCGTGGCCTGTTCGGGAATCACATTGTGGGCATTACCGGCATGAATGGCGCCTACGGTAACAACCGCCGCCTCACTCGCGGGTACGTTGCGCGATACGATAGTCTGAAGCGCCATCACCAGACTAGCAGCCGCCACTATTGGATCATGACCGAAGTGAGGCTTAGCACCATGTGCGCCCTTGCCCTTGAGGGTGATAGTGACAGTATCGGAAGACGCCGCTACTGCGCCTGGCAGCACAGCGAACATACCCACCGGCAATCCTGGCGTATTGTGTAAAGCGTAGATGCCATCGCATGGAAAGCGCTCGAACAAGCCATCTGCCATCATTCGCAACGCCCCGCCCTGACCTTCTTCGGCCGGCTGAAAGATCAGGTTCAGCGTGCCAGAGAACCGGCGCGTTTTGGCCAGATAATGTGCCGCCGCCAGGAGGATAGCAGTGTGACCATCATGGCCGCAGGCGTGCATTTTCCCAACAAATTTGCTGGCATAGGAAAGCCCTGTGGCCTCCTCTATCGGCAAGGCGTCCATATCGGCGCGAAGACCAATGCTCTTTGGGCTATCGCCGAGTTTGAGGCGTCCAACCACCCCGGTTCCACCCATCCCCTCATGCACTTCGTATCCCCATTCTTTTAAATTGGCGGCAACCAACCGGCTGGTTTCGACCTCTTCAAAGCCCAGTTCAGGGTGTGCATGGATCTGCCGACGGATGCGAATGAACTCATCTTGCGTCTTCTGGATTTCAGGAATGACATAAGTCTGGTTGGGGCTGCGATTATCCATAACGGGAGTCCAGGGAGTATTTACAGGAATAACTGGCAACGCGTTGGGATATCCCAGATGTCGCACAGCCGTGCTGGCATTAAGCATTGCAGGATGCTATCCGGCCATGTACACACTGGACACTGAAAAAAAATTATTGCGATAACCAAAATAGGCAACACACAGAGCAATCGGCATAACCAGAATCACCAGACAGGCACCTACGAGAAATCGCCGCTCAACGTTAAAAAACTTCGCTGTACAGCCCCTAGATGCTTGATAACCAGTCGCGATAGGCATGCACGGAGGTGATTATTCAGCAAGACAGACCTCCGGCATTCTGCGAACTACTATCAATTGGTCGCCACTTTCGACTCTTCGAAGTGCTGCGGCAGGTAGCCGCCCTGGATATAGGTTTGCGCCTGATCCGCATAGTGCCGATCGAACAGTACACCGACTATCCGACCTTGGCCGAATCCCGATTGACGCGATGAGCCAGATCCTGAGTTAGAAGTCCGCCGGTCCCCAGACTGCTTTCAATTTCAGGGACTTGTAGAAACTAAATTTAATAATTCTTGGGCAAAAAAAATCCTCCTCTCATGCATCTTTTCGATGCATGAGAGGAGGTATGAAACGATTTATTCACCGGAAGATTGAGTCACGAATACGGCCCACTCCGACATCATTGCTTGACGCTTCTCAATCAAATCCCCGCGAAAATAGGCCGCCTCCACCTTGTCTTGCCGCACATGTGCCAAGGCCAGCTCACAGACCTCTCTTGGGTATTGAGTCTATTCCGCCGCCCAATCGCGAAACGTGGAGCGAAAGCCGTGCATGGTTAAATCGGTGCGGCCCATGCGGCGAAGCCCCATTAGCATCGACATGTTGGACAGATGCTTGCCTTCCCGAGCCCCGGAAATACGTGGGCATTACCACTGAGTCGGACTAAGCCATTGAGTAGAACTAGGGCGTCTTTACTCAATGGCACGCGACGCTCTTTCGCAACCTTTATCCGATGGGGGGTATTTTCCAGACCCTTTTCTCCAAATCGAACTCGTCCCAAGTAGCTCCGAGAACCTCGTTTGTTCTGCATGCGGTCAAGATGGTCAGTTGCATGGCTTTGTAGCTGAGGTCGTCATGCTTAATTATTTCTTTCATAGACGTAGGCATCTCTACCCAAGGTAGGGCTGGATGGTGGGTTGTGCCCGTGGACGCCTTGGAGTCTGTACGGGGGAAGCGCTGGACAGCTTTTGCTCTGTATAGGATGGTTCTCATCACGCGGAGTTAATCGTGGCACCATAATCTGTCAGGGATCGCTCTTCGGCATGGGTTTTCTGGTGCTCGGCTTACGTTTGGAGCCGGGAGCCTTACGCACCTGCGTCAGTTGTTGCTCCAGGGTTTCAGCACGGGCCTGCTGTGCCGCGGCACGTTGTTGGGTTTGACTGAGCTCGATTTGGATCGACTCCAGCCGCCGTTGCAACTGCTCCACGTGCCGACCGGCCTCTTTGAGCTGGATTGACATCGCCTTGCCCTCCTCCCGCGCGCGGTCGACCTCTCGGTGCGCACGATCTTCGACTCCGCGGACGTAGCTCTCCTGAGTGACGCGCTCCTGCTCGGCCTTGAGCCGCAGCGCTTGCAGATCCTGCTGTAATGTCTGGCTGTGCTGCTGAGCTTCACGGCGCTCGCGCAGCAAGCTTTCGCGCTGCTGTTGCAAATCCTCGATCTGCAACTGGCGCTGCGCCAGCAGCAGCTCAAGGTCGGCCAGGCGCGACTCGGCTGACTGGCGCCCAGCTAAGGCCTCCGCAGCCTGCTGACGAAACTGCGCCCCATCCCGACGCGCCTGATCCTCAACCTCGGCGACCCGCTCGCGTTCTGCGATCAGCACCTGATGTTGCTCCGCCAGCGCCTGTTCGGCGACACCCTGCGCCAGCTGGATCGCCTGCTGCCACACAGCAACAAAGGCCTGCGACACCTCTCCAGGCAATGCTGGCAGGCGGGTCTCGCCATTTAGGCGTTCGGCCAGGCGGGTCCACCATTGATCGAGCAGCCCGCCAACCCGCGCCGGGCTACCGCGACCCAACTCCAGGCGCACGCGCTCGACCGTCGGCCGTTCACCGCGGCCCAGTACCGCATCAGCAGCGGCAAACACCTCGTTTTCCGGCACCCCTACCGCCATGATTGTCCTCCCGATATATTAGGTCTGATAATCGAATGTTATCCGACGTTATTTTTTGAATTCTGGAATTATAATACGTTGAACGTACTAAATATTACAGATCAGTTGCCGCTGGTCGACGAAACCCCGCTGGACCCACATTTCCTGGCCATTAACGCGCAGGAAGCGGCGGCAGCCTTTATCGCCGCCGGTACGGCGGCCAACACCGTGCGCAGCTACCGCAGCGCCCTCGCCTACTGGTCGGCCTGGCTGCAACTGCGTTACGGCCAAGCGCTGGGCGATGCCCCGCTGCCAGCCACCGTGGCGGTGCAATTCGTCCTCGACCATTTGGCGCGGCCACTGGCGGACGGCGATTGGGCGCAACTGCTGCCCCCAAGCATTGACGCGGCGCTGGTCGCCGCACGGGTCAAAGCCAAGCTGGGGCCGCTAGCCTTCAACACGGTTAGCCATCGCTTGGCGGTGCTGGGCAAATGGCACCGGCTCAATGGATGGGACAGTCCATGTGAGGCCGCGGCGCTGAAGACCCTGCTGCGCGAAGCGCGCAAGGCCCAGTCGCGCCAAGGCATGACCGTTCGTAAAAAAACCGCTGTGGTGCTCGAGCCCTTACAGGCGCTGCTTGCCACCTGCACCGACGGCGTGCGCGGGGTTCGTGACCGCGCCCTGCTCCTGCTGGCCTGGAGTGGCGGTGGCCGCCGGCGTTCCGAGGTGGTGGGCCTGCAGGTGAGGGATGTGCGCCAGCTGGATGCCGACACCTGGCTGTATGCCTTGGGCGCGACCAAGACCGACACGGGTGGCGTCCGTCGCGAGAAGCCGTTGCACGGGCCGGCGGCGCAGGCGCTCGCCGCCTGGCTCGACGTAGCCCCGGCTACCGAAGGGCCGCTGTTTCGACGGCTGTATAAAGGAAACAAGGTCGGGTCCACGGCCCTGTCGGCGGACCAAGTGGCGCGCATCGTTCAGCGCCGAGCGAAGCTGGCGGGCTTGGAGGGGGATTGGGCGGCACACAGCTTGCGGTCGGGTTTTGTCACTGAGGCCGGGCGCCAAGGCGTGCCGCTGGGTGAGGTGATGGTCATGACCGAGCACCGCAGCGTCGGCACAGTGATGGGCTACTTCCAGGCGGGTTCATTGTTGGCCAGCCGAGCAACTCAGCTACTGCCAAAGTCCGAGACACCAGTCGAGTCGAAAGAGGGCTCGCCGGCAAACCATTCTTTTGAATAAAAGGGGGACTGGAGATACCTCCGTACGGTTGTTGCGCTTACCGGACTCGATCATCCCGGCGGCCAAGCGTTACCTCACTTGCTCTCTTTGTTTTCTAATAAATATTTTAGATCTGCAATTTCTTTTTTTAGCTTGTGCTGCAAGTCTGAAAGTTCACTAATATCATGCACATTGACCATTATTATCGTGTGAGCCAACGATAAAACCTGACTAGCCCGGCTAAATGTTTCGTCCATTCGATCTTGAAGCTCGTTAATCGCATCCAAAATCTCGACAAGCTGGCCCGGCACACCTGCGTTTTTTCTTAAATTCTCCGACAATATTGTCGCTATTAACTTATCTGAAGCTTCTGCCGCTGATAACCGGTTGATTGCAGGTTCGTTTAACAACCGCCAAAGCATCTTAATTCTTTGGCGGTCGCCGCGCCCTATAAACCTTCGAATAGCAGCGATACTCACAGGTTTATTTTGTCGTATCAGCGAATCCACCGCTATTGCAACATCCTTGAATGTGATACCGCCGTCACTGGACATACCACCTCCGAAGCTTGACTGAGAGTCTGTGTGCTGCATCAATATCTTTGATCCAAGGTATGATCGTTCGATTGTTGACTTACCCGTAGAGCCTAGAACCAAAGGCTTTCTGGACGCACGACGCTGCACTCACCAATGTAAAATAGGAATCAACATTTTAACTATGGGCTCACAGCAAAAAAGCCTCATCAGCCTACCCTCTACAATGCGCTCATGCATTATATAAATACCTCGACTACTTCTTCACCATGTGCTGATTCTTGCTTGATTATGAAGTGGTGATCCCCCAGGCGAGAAAACTGGCATTCTTCAACGATGAGTCCATTATCGCCTGACAAAGCTGCGGTGCAACTGCGTTGGGATAGCGGGACAATACCTAAGTACGTCTCACTCATGGTATTGTTTTTCATAGACCTTGCAACCAAGTCATAGAACACCCCCTTCCAAGGCTGCATGGCGATGCGGACAATATAACCAGTGCGCAAATAAAAATGGATATGAAAGAGTAGCTTTAAGAAATAGACACGAATCAGTTCGCTTGGGATAAATCTAAATCCGGCAAAGCTGTTTTCCAGCGCTCTAACATAGTCAAACGATAACGAGTCCAACTTGCTGGCGTGTCCTTGTTGAAGGGTAAGCGAGGAAAGCCGCAAACGAACAAAAAAGTACACAAGAGACATCAAGCAAACTTCGTCAGAATCGACCTTACCGCCCCAGTAACGAAGATATCCATCATAGAGGCGAAGACACTCCTCATGATACCCGAGGTGGGTTTGCACCAATCGATCACATGCTGTAAACCAGTTAAGGTCTGAATCCTCCTCACTCGGAAACATCCAGCGCAGACAACGCAGCGAACGATTCAGCGCATTGGCTTCGCTTGTCCTGTAGGGAAACAGCTTAAATCGCACGGTTAGAGCTGCGAGCGACGGCGTTGCTTGGTAACTATCTGTCGCATCTAACATCCTAAAAAAAGATTCACCATCGCGGGCCCTGGTCACGATGAAATCGAACCATTTTTGTTGGGCAAGCCCTGCGTCGTAAAGACGATAAATGAGCGCGTGATCCGCACGAGACGATAGTTGTTCGATCGCCTTACCCAAATAAAATCCACAATCATCACAGGCCTCTATGGGTGCATGCAGATTTGAAAATTTTTGGTAACAAGCGCCGCACAGCTCCTCCAGCTCTCTTCCATGGATAAGGCAAATTTCCACTTGCGGCAGACAAAAGAACACCGAATGGTAGCCGATGCGCATGCAGTCTCGGCAGAATCGAATCCTACGTTTTTTTGTGTCAAAGCGAACGGACCGGAATGCCGAAGGAAAATGCTCCACACGAGAGTGAAGCTTGTTTTTTGGTAGTAATTCCGGGGTATTGTTGACATACAATAAATCCTCCGGAAACTTCAGACGCTTTCCAGAAATTGCTTTGAAGACCTCTACTGGGCTGGAACCGTAGATCGACGCAATATTTAGGAGGATGCCGATCGCAGACTCATAAGGGTAGGCACCTCGTTCAAAATAAACGGGAGCTTTCACGCTAATTTGCCTCCATTTAATTTGGTAAATTCAGCCAGCTTGCTGTGTGCTACTGCACTGTCAAAATTACCCTTAGTAAGCGTTAAGGATGGCCTATCATTTATAATGCAGTGGCGCAGCAGGTAACGTAAGGTCATAAATACATGTTCAAGCGGGAGGTTTTTTCTGTAGGCTCCTTGGGCCTCCGCGTTCAATGAATCCCACATGAGTTTTGAATACGGAGCGAGACGAAAGCCGTACGCATAGGCCGTGGGTACTAAGCTACGCGTGTAGGGGATGCCGGAAAACTTAGGATATTCTGATGTTTCATCAAAGGTATCTAAGATGACCCGTAGTTCGCTTTCACTTTTACAACCTGGGAATTCAATAAAATCACTCATAAACCGAGAAATAAGCTTTGCTCCGTCCTTTTCTCGTGCGACGTCTTTTCGCAAGTCTGAGACGCCAGGCATGGCAAAAGATATTAACGTCATAATAACTCCCCTACCTTCCAGCATATTTAACAAGTCTGCGAGTTGGTGCAGGTCAAAGACCCTCAGCCGCTGAAACTCATCGAGTATTAAAACCCATTGATTGCAATTACGCTCCGCGCATTTTAAAGCGATCACATCGACGATACGTACAAATCGAGGAACTGCCAATTCACGGGTTTTAAACTCACAGCCTTCTGCTAACCCTATTTGGAGTGCGATACTGCTTGTGTAAGACTTATCTTTTTTTATCACTTCGATCTGGGTCACATACGCTCTAGGCATAAATCCAGCAAGTTTATTTTTCAGTATTCTCACGCAACGGGTTTTTCCTACGCGCGCCAAACCATAAAATACAAGCCCGGTCCTGCGCATGAACACAGCGTCCATGGCAACACTGCATGCTTCCGCAAGCGCAGGGGTAATCACCGTAAAATCTTTGGTGAATACAGGGTGATCGCTAAAATTTAGTGGTTGCATCATCAGTTCCTCCAGGTACTTGCCAGAATTCCTCCCCTAAAGACTTCAAACTTTCGCCCTTTCCGTCCAACTCAGTGTCGATAGGCTCATTCCCAGTAGAGTTGTTACTTGATGCCTCACCTGATGAACTAGCATCACTGGACGGGGCAGACGTACTCGGATCCTGAGGACCAAACGCGAGTTCATAGTACATTCGAGTGAACTCTAGATTATTCTTCTTGTTCGCGTTTTTGGTGAGGTGATAGATATAAGACAACACAATGTCATCCAAATAAACCAACTCAAAGGTTCGATCCAGATATGCCTTGTTAATTATTTTTCGCGTAATTACGCTATGTCGGTTTTTTCTCCAAAAGCCGAGCACGGTCAACGTACCCAATGACATGCCGTCCGGCAAAATTGCTTCGACGTAGCGATAATCATCAGGATTTATTTTTATCATCAATTCGGTATGGATCAAACTTGGGGATCTAGCCAGTTGGGAGTTTGTATACTTAGCCTTGTCTAAGGTAATATGAGGAGCAACCCCTCCGGCAATATTTCCTTGCACGCGGCGCATTTCAATATCTTTTCTGAGTTGAATTTTGCTTGTGGTGCTTTTATCTGCCAACGGAAATATTAAACGTTGTTTTTTATTGTGAATGTATGCATGCAGAAGCTCTGCAGGGCTTTTAGAGAAGTTGCTGCCAGATTTAGGTGTAATATTGTACGCCGCCACCCACACGTCTAAAACCTGTTGAGCCTCATCAACAAACACCTCATACCGCTCGGCCATCTCTTCAGGGTTTTTCACCCTTCCATCAGTCGGACTGCTCCCGGTAGTGGACGGTATCCGATGCATGATTTTGTGCGCTATTTGATTAAAAGTGTTCTCAACTAACCAGCGGCGCTCGGGATGCGCAAGCTGGCCGTAGTTAATAGAAAACCCCAAGCTGTCGCGCACTTTTTCTTTGACTTTATTAGCGTGGTGCGCCATTGCATTGTCAAGAAATAAACCGCCCCATAACATACGTTGAGTTTCAGGCAAAATATAACCAATCATACCGCTGCCTGGCGCATAGGCTAAATCTTCAACGGTAATTTCTTTCATTGGCTGCCAATCACCTACAAAAGCATCTATCAGTATGTCATGGACATCTTGAGCACGGACTTCACTACTGAAAACAAACCTACATGCAAGAATGCCTTTCGAAATTCGCTCTACAACCGCGAGTAACCAGAACCTTTCAACCAACCGCGACACATAAATCCCTGGGAGCGGCTCAACGTTTATAATGCAGTACTTGTCAACCTTGTAGGCATCCAATTCCACTATATCGAAGGGAAGATTGGCATCAATCAACCCTATTTCACCCGAAGCCAGACGAGCATGGGTTCTACCTTTCTGACCTAAAGTCAGTGATGCTCTAATAAAGTCCGTTTCGAGAACTTTATTAATCAATTTTTCGATAGTGCGACGGCCACCACGCTTTTCATTAAATGGCCACTCGTCTAACGTAGCACCAGCCTTAAGCAGTAATTTGCGAAATTTCGCATAAAGCATGGAATGATCGAATTTCATTCCTTGGTGCTCACTATGATGAGACCATATTGCCTCTATGAAGTCGGTTTTTACTTGAGGATATTTGTCGAGCGTCGCCGTTAATACGCCCGATAGTGAACCCTGTTGTGATGTACGCTTCTCGCCGAAGGGTGCCTTCCTTTGATAACCATTTATATGCGCTCTTGGAAGCAGTGCCCGATCTCCCCAATAACAGCCACTTTCATCAAGACTGATAAATCGCTTGTAATACCGCGTCTGCTCGCTGTTGCTTATTCTAGTTTGTTGATAAATTAAATCCGCACTGCATCCCGCCACCCTTAACTCCATTGCTTTCAAGCGCTTCAGAAACACCTTTCTAGTATTGAAGTCCAACCGATCTGGATCGACATATATACTTGCAGAAAAAACCAAATCCAGAGCTGATATTTTCATATCAATTCCCATCTTGTTTCATCTGCGAAAAAATGCGGATTCAATTCAACCGTGATAAACGCATCAGCGTACATTTTGGCAAACAAATAGCAGGTGACAGAACCACCATAATTTCCGAAGGTTTTTAAAATATCACCCAAGCAGCCTTCACGATGCGTTCTAACATAGACGTGCATCTCTTCAGATAAATTGAACGGGAGCACGATGTTTTTTGCTGCAGACAAGCACGCCGCCACCCGCATTAGGGGCATGATTTTATATTTGAGAGGAATTATTTGCTCTATAGTAAATGTACAGAACTGTACACCGTTTTGTTTGGCAAACTCCTTTAGCGTATTAATGGATGTGTTGTGCTCCAAAATATCCAAGCTAGCCACTTTGTGCCACTCCAGACTGCCATCTCTAAGGGCAACCTCGGCATTCAATTGTAACTGGTGAGGGCGTGGATCAAGGATCAGGCGCGGAGTAGGATAAAGGTCGAAAGTCTTAACGCGCGGATCAAATTCAAGAAACAAAAGCCAATGCGCCAGCTCAATATCACTTGTGATTCGATAATGGCTATTCGTTTTATAACTAAATACACTCCAAGCATTGCCGAAAATTTGGCCGCGATTGGTAAATGAAGACGTCTTTGATTTTTTAGTAGGCATAACCCATCTCCCGAGTTTACGGAATGATGGGTCTATTTGATCTCTTATTAAGCGAAATAACTTCGCCTCAGGAATAGCCCAATCTCACTATAGACGAAAAAAATCGACGCGTTATGAAATGATCATCTAAGAGGCATTTTTGATAAGGTGTGCTGTTAGTTTTTTATGTTTTTTTGGAATTGACCATATATTTAATTTGAAAACACTGATTTGGATTATCTCTTCGGTGGTTTTCATCTGAGGTAAAAAATGATACCAAGACAGCGAATCTCCAAAATTCGACCACCGCAACCATTCAAACCGAATGCAAAAATAATTTTAGAAATCAATAACGTATCTCATTTTGCACTTTTCGTATTTTAGTTCGGAGGGCTTCATTTTCACCATTCTATGCCCCAATGCTCGAAGGAGACTGTGCACGCCAAAGGAAGCGTACAGGCACCGCTTGTAGTAATCGTCGGGAAACTGGGCCTTTAGACATCTAAAGGCCACGCAGAGAACGCGCTCAACAACCGCAGCATCAACCAAAACAAGCCCCTTCTTGGAAACGATGAGTAAATACTAATGTGGCGGCCATTGCATGGCATAGGCTAGGCAAAATCCACCCCAAAGATTCTAGCGCCAGCGTGAAGGACGTAACGGTCTTTACAAAGGTGATAACTACTTACGGAGCTAGCTCCAGCGCTTTAGGTCGTCACACGCCAAAAGCTCCTTTCAAACCGATCGGAGAGTCATGCTCTCTCAAGCTCTTAAGGCCTTTCTGTTTGCCGATGGGACGGGCGGCCATTGATATCTGGTGCCGGCGGCATCCAGCTTCATAATCGGAGTAAGGGAGCCGAATGGCTCAACCCTTTCTATGAGCATTTGGGATAGACGCTGATGAGCGAATTTCCAATCTGATGTGCCTTCATCATGGCTACGTGGATTCCCTGTGATCTGATCCATGCTTCATCTCCTGGGTCGTTTCGAAGGCTTGGCGTGCCCGGCAACTTTCTTATCCTCTACCCCTGAGGAGGCATCGCTACCCTCCTCCGGGCCTGGCTCATCAATCCCAACCTGCCGCAGTTGCTCATTCTCTTTCTGTACAGCCGCCAGCAGCACCGCGGTTTCTTGCTCACGCAGCTCGGCTACAGCTGCGGTCTGGTGGAGTGCCTTGACCTCTTCGCGCAGCGCAGAGATCTGCTCCATGAGGTGCTCAGCCACCCCAGCGGACTTGGCCTCACCCTGGCGTAGTGCCTGAATTTGAGTGTTGAGAGACTGAACCAAGGCCTCCTGAGTGTGCAGGGCTTTGGTTTGCTGCCTGGCTTCACCGAGCAGGCGTTCATTGTCACGATTCAGTCGCGTCAAATCGTCCTGTTTCACGGCGATGGTCTCCCGCAGCTTGCGCTGCTCAACTTGCATCTCATGCAGTTGAGACTCGTGCTTGCGTTGATCCTGATCCCGCTGATCCTTCACCGCTTCCCGATAGTGCTCGAGCGCCCCACGGGCCTGAACGTGCTTTTCCTCCAGTGATTGAATGTGCTTGTCCTTTTCAGCAACCAGAGACTCTACGTCGGTGCAGCGCTGACTGAGGCCTGCGTTGCGGGTCAGCTCAGCCTGAAGCGAGGACTGGGTGGTTGCAAGTTCAGCGCTCAGCGTCTCTATCGCGGCCTGTTGGGTGGCCGACTCACGTTGAGCGGTAGCCAGCTCCGATCTGAGCTCGGTGATCTGGTTTTCCAGCGCGGCCCGCTGCAAGTCAAAAGCTGCGGTCGCCTGGGAGATTACTTCCTGGCCCTCCTCCATAAGCTGATCCAGCAGCGTTTGCACCATACCGTTGAGCGTGTCGCCTATACGTTTACGTGATGCCACGGGCTCTGGACTGGAGGGCTCAAGCTCTTTCAGGTACCGAGAAATCGTTGTCTTGGAGCCCGTATTTCCGAGCTCTACGCGCACTGCGTCGATGCTGGGGTTGGCCCCCCTGGCCAGCAGCGCCTGACGTGCTCTTTGCACAACAGCTTTATTGATTCCGCCTCGGGCCATGGGGGTCTCCTACGATTTCGTACTGTGTTACATGTCATGTAGGTACATAACACTCTATAGAAATTTTACGCCGTTTGATCTTGATTTGCTAGAAGCCCATAATAGTACTTTATGGCTTCTTGACCCGCCGTGGTGCCCGCAAAACCGCCCAATGGCGTATGCAGGCAGAAACGCTCCGATTTTGAAGGCAAAATACGATGGAAAAGGCAGACCGGTACCTCAGCGCCGGCACCAGGGAGAACACCCGGAAAAGCTATCGGGCAGCGATCGAGCACTTCGAAGTGACTTGGGGCGGCTACCTGCCCACGACTGGCGACGGCATCGTTCGCTACCTGGCCGAGTACGCTGACAAGCATGCAATCAGTACGCTAAAGCAGCGGCTGGCCGCGCTGGCGCAATGGCATATCACCCAGGGATTCCCAGATCCAACCAAAACGCCAAACGTGCGCCAAATGATCAAGGGCATCCGTGTCGTGCACCCCGCCCAAGTGAAGCAAGCCGCTCCGCTTCTGATCAGGCATCTTGAACAGGCAGTCAAATGGCTGGAGACAGAAGCCGCTGCCGCTCTGGAGCGTGGGGACTACAAGACCCTCCTCCGTCACCGCCGCTCGGTAGCAATGGTGCTCATCGGTTTTTGGCGCGGTTTCCGCGGAGATGAGCTGGCCAGGCTTACGGTAGAGAACACGAAAGCCTACAGCGGTGAAGGCATCACCTTCTTCTTGTCTCACACCAAAGGTGATCGCCAGCACGAAGGGACAACCTTTCAGACGCCGGCGCTGACGATGCTCTGCCCCGTCGAGGCCTATATCAACTGGGTTACCGTTGCCGGGATCGCCAAAGGCCCCGTGTTTCGGCGCCTTGATCGTTGGGGAAATCTGTCGGACAAGGCCATCCAACCCCATAGCCTGATTCCGATGCTGCGCCGCATCTTCAAGGAAGCTGGTCTGCCCGAAGAACTGTACAGCACCCACTCAATGCGACGAGGTTTTGCGACCTGGGCGTCAGCCAATGGGTGGGACATCAAGGGCTTGATGAGCTATGTGGGCTGGAAGGATATGAAGTCGGCGTTGCGCTACGTCGATTCAAGCGTATCGTTCGGTGGGTTATCGGCACCAGCAGCGAGGAGGCTAGCAGAGAGCCCACAGCTAGGATGATCACCCGGTACAACTGTGTTTCGCCAAGAAAAACTGTGACGAACACCGGTTCGTCACTCTGATTTTCTGATCCTATAGAGCAATTAGTGCGTTCCATCACCCCCCAAGCGTCAGTAATGCAGACGCCCCACCAAGGCCAGCCTGCTCCACGAAGCAAATATCAGCTTCAGGCTACAATTCATCCGTCTTGGGCTTAAGCTGAAGGTGGTCACGCTCGACAGTTGCCACCCCCTGATCCGTCAGCAAAACATAAACGTGGCGCCCGCGGGCTTTATTGAGGTAATCCAAAAGCCGACCTTCCGTGAGCTGAGGTTGAGCAGGATCGTTGATCAATAAAATTGAGTCGGTGAACCAGCCTTTAGGATGCTTGTAGTCCTCAACCGGTTTGGGTGTTTTAGGCTTGTCTGCATCGTTTGAACCGAAAGGGTCGGCAGGGTCGAAATCGTTCGCCCAGTCGTACGGATCGACGATGGGAGCCGCATATTCGACTGTGTAGGTGCCCACTGTGCCACTCTGATGGCCTACCATATTCTGAGTAAACTCATGATCATTCATGCTTATGGCCCGGATGGCGTGCGCTTCTATACCAAGCGCAAGGCCATCACTCAGCGGCGGCCCAAGCGTGCCAATCACGAAGCCTCACAGTTTGCATTCCCTAGTCTGTAGGCAATCATCACGCCCTCGTTACAACCGCTGTACTACATGCAATGCCAGCAACAAGAATGCGCCATTTTTTGCTGAGCCCAAAAAACCGACGCAGGGCGTCGGTTCATGTATTTCTCGGATGCGGCCTAGGGGCCGCGCCATCAGTTGTTTGCGAGCTGAGCCACTTCGCTGGATGAAACGAGCGCCTTCAGTGACGCATCAAACTGCTTCAGCGCGTTCAATTGGAGCTCGGTTTGCTGGTCGATCTGCGCGGCGATCTCCGGAGCTGCTTTGCCATGAACCCAGACCGAAGGCATTTGTTGTTCACGCGAGCCTTCGGCCTTGCCGATGTATTGCAGGTTCGAGTCGTAGAACTTGGCCATGAATCGCGCTTCAACCTGATTGTTGCGCTTTGACACCAGACGGCTGTAAGTGTCCAACATCACCACCACGTCAGGATGGGCTTGCACCAGCGCATCGAGGTTGTCGTAGACGGTCACCGAGGCGAACTCTTTCTGTAGCGAACCCATGAGCCAGTTGATCGCGAGTTTCGGATCGGAGCTGTTGACGAACGCGTTGCTAATGCGCGAATCGAGCGCAGGGTTCTTCGCGCCGTTCAGCGCTACCGAATGGTACTGCTCCAGGTATTCGAGGGTGTTGACGGTGTTTTCGCTATAGAGCACACCCACCGATTGGGCATGCTGCAGGCCAGTGCTGCTGTCAGCCATCGGTAGAAAATGGCAGGACTGTTCGGCCGCGTAGACCGGCACGGTGGCGGCAACGCTGCCGGTCAATACGGCGACAAGAGTTAGCAGGGTAGAAATTCTCATCGCGCAGGTTCCTTCAGAAGCGGCTTCGGTATAGCGCCATCCTCCTCCTTTGCCGGCAAAACAGAACTTGCATTTCTTGATGATAACTATCGACTGAACGAATGGTGGAAAGCCGCGGGTGGCATGGGCTGACGATCGCGCCGGTCTGCTACAGGCACAACCATCTCTTAATCTGAACGCCAGCTTATCCCTTCGACAAACCCTTGCTCCGAGGCCACAAGCAGTCGAACAGGGACATCGCAAACTTCCTGAGGAACAAGTAATCAACTTGGGGAGAGTTGATCATTGGGCCTGCTTCTCAGGTAAATGGGTATCCAGTTTCATTAGACCACTACAGGAAGACTCGTGTTGCGGCCCAGACTAGACGCCTCGGTCAGTTTTTCCGACAGAAGCAGTACACGAAATTTTGAGTCGTTCCAAACGGGGTATGGTGTTCTTCCTTCTCATGCCTGAGCAGTTCAAAAGGGGCTCCAAACTCATCATGCAGCTCATCGGCGGTATACCTTCTCACCGGTAAGCCACTGCACTGGGTCGGCCCATCTTCCGAAAACGTAGCCACAATCACGAAACCGCCGGGCTTAACACACTTCAAAACGGCTTCGACATAAGCTGCACGCTCAGCCTCATCAGTAAGGAAGTGAAAAACGGCTCTATCGTGCCAGACGTCATAGGACAGAGGAGGAAGCTGAACCTTCGTTATGTCTCCTTCTATCCATTTAACATCATTGGCATGCATGCCTAATCGCTGCTTTGTGGTCGCTAGAGCCGCCTCTGACAGGTCAAGGACACTCAGATGGGTAAATCCTTGCTCAATCAGGTCGTCTACCAGCGTGGAGGCGCCGCCTCCTACGTCGATTATTTCCGCCGATGAAGACACACCTGTCTGTTGGATCAGCCGCAGGGAGCTTGCCGCATGCTCCTGATACCAGCTCACACCATCGGTTGGCTTGCTGGAGTAGACCTTGTCCCAATGCTCTTTCGACTGCACAAAAGTGCCCTCTTTTGTAGCTCAATGAGTAATTCATAATCGCACAAATCTTGAATTCTTCACCTCAAAGACCGTTGATCTTGACTAGACCACGAGCAAGACGTCCAGCGAATGTGAACTGCAAGCCATAGCGAAGCCAACCGCTCACTACGGATTGTGCTCGATGCGCTGTTACTGGGAGCCCGACTTCGCAGAGTCGAACTGAGTAATGTGCTGAACATGGACAGGGGCGTAGCGCCTATGCGCTCAGTGCTCTGGCGGGCAGCATTCACGTTGCTGCTGGATCGGCGGACACTTCACCGAGCCGAACGAACAGAACACACAGCAGTCACCCGCATTAGGGCGTAACAGCGCCTTGCAGTTGCTGCATTCGTAGAAAAACTGGCAAGCGTTCGTAGGCATGGTTTCCAGCTTCGCAAAACCGCATTGCGGGCAGGTCAGCACGGACTCAAGAACGATGGTGTTCATTAACGCCTCACTTGTGGACAGTCGAGGGGTAACCCGCGTTTGTGGTTGCCTTGGTCAGTGCTTCGGGCTGGGACAGGTCAGCGTCATAGGTGACGGTGGCTGTCTTCTTGTCGAAATCGACCTTGACCGCGCTCACTCCAGAGACTTTTTCCAGCGATTTTTTGACCGTGATCGGGCACAGCTCACACGTCATGTTCTGTACATCGAGCGTGACCGTCTGGGGAGTCGCAGCCAGCACCGCGAAGGGGATGGCGGTCAGCATGGCCATTAGTAGTTTGCGCATGGGGAACTCCTAGTAAAACAGTGGAGCCAGTGACGGTACGGCAAGTAGAGCGAGTAACAGTGTGGCAACGATCCAGAATGTGAGCCGTTGACGCTTGATTATTCGAGCATCGGCGCACGGCGTACCCGGTGCGCAGACTTGTGGCGCCACATAGAGCTTGCGGAATGCCAGGCCAAGGAACAGCAGCGTTAACCCTATAAATAGAGGCCGGTATGGCTCCATTGCTGTCAAGTTTCCTACCCATGCTCCGCCGATGCCGAGTGCTAGCAATATGAGGGGGCCAACACAGCACACCGACGCGCCGATAGCGGCTAGTACGCCGGCGATCAACGAGCCTTTCCCGGTGAGTTGCATCCTATTCACGCCTTAAATTTGATAGCCCATATATCATTCTAGATCCCGTACTTAGGTACGGAGACAAGGAGTATGTAATGGTGACAGGTTTGCCGGGGTTACTCCGACCATAAGCACGCAGCCATGCCGGACTGAAAAAACGCGGCCAGAGGACATACCAGCATTGGTGCTTTAGCTGGATAGGTTTTCGAGCACATATTCGGCTGCGGCCAAATCCTGCGCACCAATACCAACGAGTTTTACCACCGTGATATCTGCACTCTTCGTGCGTCCAATCTTGTGCCCAGCCAACACCTCACCTATTTCCCCCGCTACGCTCTCAGGACGGTATTGTCCTTGTTGAATGGCGCGTAAAACATCTCCGTTCGAAACCGTCGTCTCGATCGAATCTACGAAGACCCGAGCACGTTGCAATGCCACGGCGTCTAACTCGCACTTGGTCGGATCGTCTGCGCCAACGGCTGTTATGTGCTGCCCTTCGCGTAACCATTCCCCTCGTACCAGTGGTTCCCTGGAGAGCGTCGCAGTGATGAGCACATCGGTGCTGCGAACTGTTTGCTCCAGGTCGCTGGCCACACGAATTTCGACATTGGGCAACCTCTCAATCAGGCGGTTTTTCAGAGCGTTGGCTTTGTCTGCGTTGCGTCCCCAGATCAGCAGTGTCTCGAATGGGCGCTCGCGATAAAGAGCTTGCGGCTGCCAATATGCCTGCACACCCGATCCGAGAACGGCTGCTGTTTTGATTCGGGTTGGCGCGAACGCTCGAGCAGCTAGCGCACCCGCTGCGGCAGTGCGTATGTCCGAGAGGTAATGTTCTTCATTGAGCAATGCAAGCGTATGCCCCGTGTCTGCGTCGAAGACTCCAATAAATCCCCCTTGGGGCTGGCCCCGTTCGAGGTTGACCTTAAACCAGGGTGAAACCTTGACGATGTACACGCGATGTCCGCGTAAGGTTCCGGTTTTGATGACAACATCACCCAACTCTGGTGTAGCGGCGGGAAACATTACGATCAAGCCGTTCTCGGCCTGCTTAGCGCTGGATTCCTGAAAGGCGCGGGAAACAGGTTCGATTAAGTCCTCAAATTTCACAAGTGCCCGAAGTTCATCGGCGTTTATTACGCGAACACTCATGGCAGCACCTCCAGCGTGCCACGCCCAACGAAGGCAACGTCCCCGCCGACCTTAACCGTAGTGACTGCGCTGCTGCTGCCTTCGGGCTTCACACGAAGCACACTCGGGCGCCCAGTGAAGCGCCCCTGATGAAGCGTGAATATTTCACCAGGTCTAGCCAAACCATGTTTTAAACGGTACGCACCGATAACTCCTGCGGCGCTGCCGGTGGCGACATCCTCCATAATCCCGTCATTGTTCCAGTGCCGAACTTCGAGCGCCGTCTCGTCGAGCAGTACCGCAAATTGCGCGCCTACGTCTAATAACAGTTCAGTGATGTCCGCCACGATACGCGCACGTTCAAGCACGTCGGCTTGAACTGGCACAACCAAATAGCGCAGGCCCGTACTGACCACCTCCATAGGAAGGTCGGCATGTAAATCGCTGAGTTCCAGGTTAAACGCTTGAGCGATTACATCGCGGTCACATACCGAACCGAGGAATTGCGGAGCTCCCTGATCGAGCAGACCGTAGAAGCCGCGATCAGTACGTTCGGTGGTAACGCTGACAGTTTTGCTTGGCAAGATCACTTGCCAGGTTTGGCGCACGGCCTTCTTTGTGGAATCGAAAAGCGTTGCCGCTGCCCCGATGATGGGATGACCCGCAAAAGGTAACTCTCCGAACAAATCAAAGACTCGAGCGCGAACCGTCTGAGGGTGTTCGGTCTGCTCAAGAAAAATCGCTTCGAAGTGTCGTAGTTCTTGCGTAATACGTAGCATCTGCTCGGAACTCAAGCCTCGAGCATCGGGGATGACCGCAAGACTGTTCCCGCTGTATGGAGTAGAGCTGAAAACATCAACGTGAATGAATTCAATGGTCATGGTGATCCTTCACAGCTCTTTAAGGTCTTGGGAGAATTGCGTGATTGCTACCTCATTACGTCGGTAAAACACCCAGCCTTTTTTACGTGTCGCAATAAGCAACTGAGCATCAGTTAGAAGCGTCAGATGACGTGAAGCAGTGGCAGCCGCAACGCCGAGCTTCTCGCGGATGTAATCGGCGCAGACGCCGTCAGCCTCAAAGTCGCCATCCACTTGCGGCGGGAAATGCGTCACGGGCTCTTTGAGCCATTCGAGAACACGAAGACGTGGCTCGCTGGCCAATGCCTTAAGCACAACAAGATAACTCATCATAATCCAGCCTTTTAGTCATTTCGCATAATTGCTAAATAATAACCGTCGCGCCGAGTAAGTCAATGCTGACGAGCATGCCATTCAATCCGAGCACTTTAATCCGAGCTCGACATTGGCTCGTCCACCTCACGAAAGGATTCCAATGGTGCTGATCAGTATCGAAGAAGCGGACACAAGCTCCGGCTGGCTTGTCGTGATCGACGCGTGGCGCGTCAGATTTCGTAACTATGCGGAGGCCGAAGCCTTCGTGGAAAAGCTGAAAGATCGCATAAATGCACCACACCCCTTGCCTATCAGCATCAACAGGCCTGTAGCGCAGCCGTCTTGAGGAATGATCTCGGACGCCCCAACAAATGCGTCATCATTTTGTAACCAGTCGACAGCAATACTCACCCTACACAACGCGGGCTCTTTTTTTTTGCTGCCATCTAAGGCAGCTTTTTTTTGCCTGATAGTTTTGGCAGCTGCTGCGCCAGATCTACCAATTGAGCCTCGGCTTTTTCAAGGGCGGAGGTAGCAGAAGATAACCAGGTCTGCTCCAGCGGCCGCAGGTCGGTTTCGACCAGCGCTTTTTGACACCACTGATAGTGGTCATGCCAAGAGCCCAATGCTGATTGCAGCTCCTTTAGCGATCTAGCTGCATCCCTCGACAAGGGAGATAACTCGGGGAACGCTTCGGTCAGATAACGGGTTCGTTTGACCAGGATTCTCAATTCGTGCCGATCGAATTGCACGTCATCCACGGCAGCATGTAATCGATCAATCTGCTTTCGAAGCGTTTTCTTGATTTGAGGCTGAATAGGCTTCAACCCGCCATTGATCTCAACCAAGCGAAAGCGCGACGGCCAATCATCCAGTTGAATCAGCAGGTTCTTGATGGACGAGCCTTTAACAATTTCGTCGTAGCTTGAGCCTAATCGAGACGCTCTGGATTGCGCCTGCTTCACAAAGCCTCTCTCCTCCAGCTCTTGAATCATCACCTCCAGGTCGCGGGCCGGTGTCGTCTGCCTTCCGACCTCTGCCGCAGCATCGCCCAGAGCTACAACTTCATTCATTGACCGAAATGGCTTCAACAAACTCCTGATCCGTCTGACGGCTATCCTCAGATCGTGCAACGCTTCGCTGTCGGTACGGGATTCCAAGCGAGCGTGCGCGTGATACACAGCGACCTGAAGGGTCAATATCTCCGCCACGAACTTGTCCACAAATGACATTCAGTGAGATCCCATTGAGAGGTTGTGCGATGAGGTTAGCAGAGGCCTGGAGCCCTACCAGCACCTGCACAGGGATCAAAAAGTGCTTTCCGGTTCGATTGCATCTCTTCAAATTCAACGATCTACCCACGAAAACAACACGTCCAGGGCTCCCTGCGCTGCCTACAGGGGAGACTTGCCGACTACAACGCGTGTGCACCGTAGCCATCTGTCCCTTCGAGCGTCGACGCAGCCACCGAAAGGGTCTCTGCAATCATTGATACGCTTCTGGTGGGATTTAAGGCCAATCCGATACTCGGCCCGTTGGCCGACCAACTGAAATCTCAATATCTCGACGCGATTCAACACCAGGTTGCTTCAGCTCAAGGAGGGTGAAATGACAGAACCCCAGCGTTGTTGGAAGGCCTGCTTGGCTTTAGAGATTTGCCATTAATCTGATATCGCCCGCCTGCCTTATTTCTGTCACACAAGCCCCGTAGCGTTCCATCGCCAACACGCTAGAGGGTGATCTTATGAACGCAGAGTGCCGGAAAAGAATTCGACGTTTAACTGCGAACACAGGCTCACGGAAGAGAATGATCGGCGCACCATGGAGGAATCAAATGCCGATGATGCCAACGGCTGAGTACAGAGCTGCGCTATTGCAACGATATCCAGTAGGGCTGATAGACGATGCTGAACTCGAAGCATTGCTGAAAAGCTGGCCCCATCGTGCCATCGCGCACCGAAATCTTGCGTAGGCCAATCTGGCCGGAATTGGTATCGCGTGGATACCGGAATACCACGTGACCGAGCACGTGCGCGCGGGGCGACTGGTGCACCTGCTTCCCGAGTGGAGCCCGCTACTACCGGGGTGCCGTGTCCATTACCCCGCGAATCGTCATCCGCCGTTGGCACTCAAATTATTCATGCAAGTTGTGCGTGAATGGGAGAACCGACGGAGGGAAAAGAACTAAATCCTCAGGCAGAAATGGATCGATTGCAGCCCTTCGATACAGGCAGCAATCGGCCAGAAGCCAACATTCGATCTTCATTTATTGGCCCGATATCCGAGGCAATACCTAAGTCCATATCACCTCAACGTATCCAACGAAAAGGGCCCTCGAAGGGCCCTTTTGTACTCAAAACGAATTACTTGGTCAGCCAGGACTCGACGTCATCCGGGCCAAATTTCAATGCCTTCGGCCCTTGGTGATAGGCAACTGGTACTGGAAGCGGTACGTTGATGCCAACCATACCTACCTTGATGTTGTCAGAGAAATAACGAGCAGCTTCACCATCTCTCGTAATGACTGTTCAACGGATCGATAGGCCCCCACGACAATCCGGGCATCACGTAATGATCTGGGTGAAGCCAACATGAAAACGGTCACGGCCTTTTTCACCTGTCTGCTCGCTGCCAGCGTGTGCGCGGCGACGAGCACCTGTGCAAATGCTGCGCCCCCTTCGCCAATCTTCAAGACCAGCTTCGACTGCGCCAAGGCAAGGGCATCCGTCGAAAAGCTTGTCTGTCGCGATCCGCAACTGGCGCAGATGGATATCGAACTGACGCGTCTTTATCGCCTGGCACTCACGGATGAACATTCAGTACCGCGTCCAGACAAAGTCATGATCGACCAGCAGTTCTGGATCGAGGCCCGCAATCAGTGTGCCTCCGAGCCTGCGCCCAAGGCGTGCGCGATCCGAAGTTATGCCGAGCGCGCGTACCAGCTACGCCTAGGCTCGGCAATTGTGAGAACCAAGGATCCAGACAGACTCACCGAAGGCCCCCTGGCTTTTCGTTGTACAGGGTTTAATGCACTGATTGCCGCCACCTTCTTTAGCACGCAGCCTGGTGTGGTGTATCTGAAATGGGCGAACACCTCGATCACCCTAAGCCAAGTGCCGAGTGATTCGGGAACCCAATACACTGGCAAGGATTACCTGGGGAACTACAGCTTCTGGCAAAACGACAACGTGATCCTTTTCCAGAAGCCAGGCTCAGGGGAAATGAGTTGTACGGCCGAGCCGGTCGGCTGATTGCTCTGGCGCAAGTACGGTAAAGTCGTCTCGGCTAGGCCAGATCAAGAACTTTCAAAAGGACCGCAAAGAGGATGTATAGCAAAACCATCGATGCCAACAGCCCGCGCGAGATGATGCCCTTTCGGAAAGCCAGGAACATGATGCCCACACCTAGCAGAGTGATGACTCCCGCCAAAACCAGCGACTTGTCCAGCGCCCAAGGAGTGAAGAACAAACCGAATGCAGTGGGCACTGTGGCTTGAATCATCATGGCGCCACTGATGTTGGCCAAGGCCAGTCGGTGCTTGCCCTGGCGAACCCAGATGATGGCATTCAGTGTCTCGGGTAATTCGGTCGCAATTGGGCTGAGCAACAGGGCCAGCAGTTGTGGGTGAATACCCAGCATTGGACCCAGGGCATCGAGCTGTCCAACAAAGAAGTGAGAAGCCGCAAAGATAACCGCCAATGCGATAAGCGTTTGAGTCACCGCAGCCGACGTCGACGGAGTCGCTTGGCCTGGCGATAGTTTCAGGGGCTCAAGCTCATGCTCTTCTTCATCCTGCTCAGCACGCATTTCCTTCCAGAAATACGCAGCATAGGCAGCCAGGAAAAGAACACCCAGCCAAGGTTTGTAGGCGAACACGACAAGACCGAGCGCGATCTTCGCCACAAAGATCGTGAGGAACCATCCTTGATCACGGCTGAGTCGTTTGAAGTCCTTGCGGATCGCCTCGGTATTCGCCAAGCGCTGACGACACACCAAGAGTGTCACACCCACCACCGCATAGGCGATTGTAGCCAGGACCAAAGGGCCGCCAAGTGCAGCACCGACACCGAGGGACTTCTGCTCTGGCGTGTCGCCAAACACAACGGCAATGAACGTGATTACACTTTCGGGTAACGCCGTACCGAAGGCCGCCAGAATGGAGCCCGTGGCCTGCTGCCCGACCGCAAGTTTGCGACCGACCCACTCGACGCCATTGACGAAGTATTCACAAGCCAGATAGATGACAACCGCGGAGCCCAACAGCAACGCAAACGTCATGGGCATTGAATGCATGAGAAAACCTGAGGGGTCGGACACAAGAGCCAATGGTTCAGACACCCGCGTCCGACCCACAGACAGGTATCTTCACCAATGGTCTTGCCAAGTCATACGACCGGTCACACGCCATGGCTTGCGAGCCAAGTATGTTGACGTGACCCCTTCCGGAAACGAAGGCGGCTACTCCCCAAGGGAGCGGCGATCCTAAAGATGAAGCACACATGCGTCAACGGCTTAGTTGCGAGCCTTCAAACTCAGGACCTTATTATTTTGTTGCAGGCTTATATATAGCTAGAGCAGGCGGTACTTTAAGCGCTCGACACAAATATTTGTAACATGTTATATCTAAAAAGCGCTTCAGCATAATTTTCTGAATGAACGCTGAACACTATCCATCGAGCGGGTTACAGCAAAAGCAATCCCTCTTACTCTTGTTCCTGAAGTAATCCGTTGGGGGTTGTCCAACAGTCTTGAGTGGTAATTCTTATATAGGAGGTAATCAAAAAACAGTGTGTTCACACCGGCGATGCCTGAATCCAGATCGGCCCCGCCCTGGTTTATTTAATGTTGCAGTATCTCGTTCGGCGAGGCTCCTATACAAACACAGGTCACTGATCTGACGACGTCGAGAGACGCCCAAGGTTAAGACAGGCTCTATCGGATTAAGGTTTAGCCCAAGTGACTTCCGGCCGGATTGGCCCGGATACGTTGTACAGTGCCGAAACTTAGACGTGGAGATCGCTTTCTGCACTCTCTTCTCTGGTTTACGCCCCTATGTGAGAACTGTTTGTGGTCAAAACAGCTACGGGGACTACCTCAAATGTCAATTACAAGCGCTACCCCTCCTACCCTCAAAGACATCCGCCTGAAAGACACGGTGGTGTCTTATATGAGCCCTCTCCTCATCACCGTGACCGGCAGCATGACGGTCAGTCAGGCCAGGGAGCATCTGCTCAAGCAACTGCCGGACGATGATATCCCGGCTCACATCTTTGTCACCGACCCGCGCAGCGCTTTGCATGGCCAGCTGTCGGTCAAGAAACTGCTCACCGAGAAAAGCACGGACCTTTGCGTCCGCGAACTGATGATGCCTATCCGCTTTTCGGTTTCGCCGAATCAACTGCGGCGCGACATCGTGCCGGAGCTGATCGAGAAAGGCGTGGACATCGTTCCTGTCGTCAGCGAAGGCCGGCTGCTGGGTGTGTTGTATGAGAAAGAAATCGCGGCGCTGATTCAAGACGAAGGCACCGACGACGCCCAACGCCAAGGCGCCAGCCTGCCGCTGGAAACGCCCTATCTCAGCACCAGCCCGTGGAGTTTGTGGAAAAAGCGCTTGCCGTGGCTGTTGCTGCTGTTCCTCGCTGAAGCCTACACCAGCACCATTTTGCAAGTATTCGAAGAGCAGCTCGAAGCCGCTATCGCCCTGGCCTTCTTCATTCCGTTGCTGATCGGCACCGGCGGCAACAGCGGTACGCAGATCACCTCCACCCTGGTGCGAGCCATGGCCTTGGGCGAAGTCAGCCTGAGAAATGTCGGCACGGTGCTGCGCAAGGAAGTGACCACCTCCTTCATGATCGCGCTGGCCATCGGTATCGTGGCCTGGATTCGGGCATGGATGCTGGGAGTGGGATCGGAAATCGCCATGGTGGTCTGCCTGACACTGGTCGCCATCACCATCTGGAGCGCAGTCGTTTCGTCCATCATCCCGATGCTGTTAAGAAAGATGCGCATTGATCCGGCAGTGGTCTCGGCCCCCTTCATCGCCACCTTTATCGACGGTACCGGCCTGGTCATCTATTTCAACATTGCCAAACTGGTGATGACTGACCTGCCGGTTTAAGCCGAAACCACCCTCTGTTAAATGGCGGAAGGCAGCGGGAGTCGAACCTGCCCGGGAACGGCTGCCGCCCCCAACCGGGTTTGAAGCCCGGCCGCGCCACCGGGCGCGATTGCCTTCCTTGAAGTCAGTCCTCGGGGTGCTGTGCCAGAGCGTTGTCCGCACGAATGCGGCGCTGGTCGCCAAGCCGTCGGGTCAAGCCGATCCGGTCGAAGAACTCGAGAATCTGGATGCTGCGTTTGCGACCGATCCCTACCTTGTCGCGAAACACCGCCGCCTGAATCACCGGGTTGTCGGTCACCAGTTGCATCAGCATAGTCGCCAACTGGCGCACCGTAGCGTCCACGTAAAACAGGTCACGAACGACCTGGTGAACACGCCCTAATCTGGCCATCTTGCGCAGCAGCAAGCGCACGGCAGCTTCGTCATATCCAACGGTGCTGGCCAGGTTGCGGACCCAGGGTGGATCGAAGCCTGCCTGTTCGAACAGTGGCTGCAAGCGTTGCCACAGGACCTCGTCTTCTTCGCTCAGTCGCACCTGGTGTTCGGGTAAATGCAGCCACGGTCCACTGGTGGCAATGGCGCCGCTGGACAGCAGTTCGTCGAGCAGGCTGATGAATGTCGGTCGGTCCAGCGGTGTGGCTGCGAACCTGCGCAAGCGATCTCGGTCTGGCCCCAGCTCGTCCGGTTCAAGCTGATGAAAGCGAGCCAGGTGCTCCAGCAATGAAGCTTTCAGCGCCTCCCAACGTACAGTGTTGAACAATAACGGACCTTGGCGCGTAGCAATGACACGGACATCTGCCGGTAATTGCCAGGTGCTGCGCAGTCGATTGAACTGACGCTCCAGACGCAATGGGTCGAGCCCGCTGTCACTATTGGCAAGCAGTACTGGCAGTATTTGCTCCAGACTTTCGCTTGCGGCCAGGGTTTGCAACTGCATCAGTCTGGTCGGACTGCGGCGCTGGCGGGCCGGTGCAAACGGGTCGAGCACCCGCCCGCCGCCGAGGGTGCGCCGCGCGCTCTGGTCGCGCAAAACCAGATGGTCGCCATGCACCGCCTGCAACGGCGTGTTCAGCAACAGTTGCGCGAACATCCGCTCACCCGGTTCCAGGCGTGTGCCCTCCAGTAATGCGACCCGGGCGGTGACGTCCTGAGTGCCCAGATGCACGTGCACCGGGCTGAAATGTTCGAAGGCGCGTGGTTCGCTGGCCAGCAACTGCATCTCGATGTCCAGGCGCTGCGTAGGCGCGAACAGCCACTCGGCCAATAACCAGTCACCACGGTGGATTTGTTCCAGGGCCAGGCGCTCGGCACTCAGGTTCAACGCCACCCGCTGCCCGGCCCAGGCCTCGACAACGACGTGGTTCTGCGCATGCAAACTCCGCACTCGCACAGGCTTGCCTGTCCGGCCCAACAGGAGTGTATCGCCCACCTTGACCTGCCCGGCCAACGCTGTGCCGGTGACCACAATACCGGCTCCGGCTACGCTGAAGGCGCGGTCGATTGCCAAACGGAATCCTCCGCAGGCGCTGCGCTGTCGGACCTCACGCTGGGCGGCCAGCAATGCCTGGCGCAACGCCTCAATGCCCTCCCCGGTCAGGCTCGACACAGTGAACTGCGGCGCGCCGTTATAGGACCCTGGCGCCAGCAACGCGGCGACCTGGGCTTGTACCGACTGCACTCGGGCGGGCTCGACCCGGTCACATTTGCTGATCACGACCAGCAAATGGGGGATGCCCAGTAGCTCGACGATTGCCAAATGCTCGCGGGTCTGGGGCATGACCCCGTCATCGGCAGCCACCACCAGCAACACCAGATCAATGCCTTGAGCGCCAGCGAGCATATTGTGAATGAAACGCTCGTGACCGGGCACGTCGATAAAACCGGTCAGGGCCGCACCGGGTTCCAACGGTGCATAAAGAAACCCCAGGTCGATGGTGATGCCGCGCTCGCGTTCTTCCCGGCGCCGGTCACCGGCCTGCCCCGTCAGGGCTTCGAGCAACGCTGTTTTTCCGTGGTCGATGTGTCCGGCGGTGCCGACGATCACCTTGCCTCCCCCACCCCTTGCAGCAGGTCCAGTTGAGCGAGCCAGGCCGCCTCGTCGTCCAGTTGGCGCAGGTCCAGCCACAGGGCATCGTCGTCGATACGACCGATCACCGGAATGGGCAAGGCTCGCAAAGCTGCCTCCAGAGCATGCAGCTGCCGTCCGCGCAAGCGTTTAGACACGTGTGGACGCAGGCTCAGAGCGGCGCTTGGCAAGCGTGCAATCGGTTGGCTGCCGCTGCCAATCATGCCCAGTGCCGGCAGCGCGGCTACCCCCCAGCCATCGCCCAGTACGCGCGCCAACAACGGACGCAGGCGCTCGGCCTGAGCAAGGATCTCGGCTTGCGGGCGGGTGAGCAGGCGTAGACTGGGCAGACGCTCGGCCAATCGGTCGGGGTCGCGATACAGCCCCAGCACGGCTTCGAGGGCGGCCAGGGTCAGTTTGTCCACTCGCAAGGCGCGCTTGAGCGGGTTCTTTTTGATCCGGGCGATCAGGTCCTTGCGACCGACAATCAATCCCGCCTGAGGACCACCGAGTAACTTGTCACCGCTGAAGGTGACGATATCGGCCCCGTCGGCCAGCGCCTGACGCACTGTAGGTTCGGCGGGCAGGCCCCAGCGGGTCAGGTCCAGCAGACTGCCGCTGCCCAAATCTTCAAGCAATGGCAGTCCGTGTCGGTGAGCCAGTTGCGCCAGTTCGGCGGTCGGTACCTGGGCCGTAAAGCCCTGAATGCTGTAATTGCTGGTGTGTACGCGCATCAACAAGCCACTGCGCGGGCCGATGGCGGCTTCGTAGTCTCGGGCATGGGTGCGGTTGGTGGTGCCGACTTCGTGCAGCTTGACGCCGGCCCGAGCCATGATGTCGGGAATGCGGAATGCACCGCCGATTTCGATCAATTCGCCACGGGAGATGATGCCCTCTTTGCGCGCTCCCAGACTGTTGAGCGCGAGCAACACGGCAGCAGCATTGTTGTTGACTACCGTTACCGCCTCGGCACCAGTCAGCTCGCGTATCAGGCCTTCGATCAGATCATCGCGATCACCGCGCTTGCCACTTTCCAGATCGAATTCCAGATTGAGCGGATAGCGGGCAGCCTGTTGCACTGCTTCGATCGCTTCCTCGGGCAACAGCGCCCGACCGAGGTTGGTATGCAGCACCGTGCCGGTGAGGTTGAACACCCGTCGGACCCGACTGCGGTGTTGGATTGCCAGGCGCTCGCCTGCCCTCCCCGCCAATACATGAGCCGTGAGTTCAATGGCGTCAAGCTGGCCTAGTTGAACCGGTTCGCGCAGGTCATCGAGCAACTGTCGCAGGGTGGTGAGCAAGGCATCGCGGCCATAACGTTCGGCCAGCGGCTGGCAAGCGGGGCTGCGTAGCAGGCTATCGATTGAGGGCAAGCGCGTGGGGACGGTGGCGAGTCTTGCGGGCATCAAGGGCTCCCTGAAACGGTTGACCGTCGCGGGAGCGGAATTAAACAGTTTCCTGCTCCGGGAAACCTGAGTGTAGCCGCTGCGATCAATCTCCCCCAGGCGTCAGCATCAGGTTCGGCGCCAGGCGTTGGTAGCCTTCCAGATCCAGGCGCATGTCCAGCGTCAAGCTCGCCAGATCCGCCGAGAGAGCTTCAGCTTCAGCGTCATTTTCCAGGTAGAGCAGTTTCAGATAGCTGTTGCAGCCGGGGCAGATTTCAGCCCGCAACGGCGCCTGATTGGCGGTATGGCGATCATCCTCGAAACTGACGTAATTGAGCCCCTTGCTCTGCTCGCAGTAGACGCATTTGACCCGCACCACATGCCATTCGCAGGCACACAGCGAACACACCAGATAACGCAGCCCGTTGTACTTGCCCCGCTGGTGAATCACCCCGGCCATGGCCGGCGAACCGCAGGCCGGGCATTGGCCAAGGCTGGCGCAAGGCTTCAGTTCGCAAGCCGGCATGCTGAGCAACCAGTGGCTCCATGCCGCCTGCAAGGCCGCGCCGAGAAACGGCACCAGTGCCGCCGGCAGTCCCGCGTACTGGCCGCTGAGCAAGGCAATCGCCCAGACTTTGCGCTGCCCGACGCTGGCGTTGTGCAAGGTTGCCACGGCATTTTTCACTGCAGATCGCGGCGGTGCCTGGTAACGCCGCAGCAAGACTTCCAGGTACGGTAGCCAGCCGTCTTCGCGCACCAGACTGTCGGCGGCCAGCGGTGGCAAACCATGTTCCTGGCACAACAACAGGCGTTCGGGGGCTGGGGCTGGAGTCAGTGGCGGCTCGTCCAACAGGCTCTGCTGGACGTGGCACAGACCGGCGACCAGACGCAGGTAGTCGGCCAGTGGATGCCCGCTGGCCAACTGTTCCAGTCGTGCGGCACGCAAGCTGAACAGGTTGTGCGGCGGCAGGCGCAGGAACGGCGGTGTGCTCGCCGATGCTTCGATCTGGCCGGGCTCGAGTATCGTGCTCAAGGCATCATCCTTTTTTGCTTATCGGGCGGTCGGGTGTCTCGTCGCGCGTCACCTCGCGGTACCAGAGAGCATGGTGTTTCTTCGCCCAAGCGCGGCTGACCCAGCCATGCAGCATCGCGCTGACCGAGCCCTTGATCCAGATGCCCGCATAGATGTGCACGATGATACTCAGCACCAGCACGAACGCCGCCAGGGCATGCAACAGCATCGCCAGGCGAATCGAAGTGATACCGAAGTATTGGCTGAAATAAGCCCGCCAGATCACCACCCCGCTCAGCAGCAGTACCAGCATGCAGGCCAGCAGGGTCCAGAACAGCAGCTTCTGCCCGGGGTTGTATTTGCCGATTGGCGGTACGCCCTCCTCCTCGTTGCGCATCACCCGATCGATCCGCTTGAGCCACAGGCGGTCGTTGGCGATAAAAAAATTGGCCCGCCAGAAGCTGATGACCAGCCCCATGAAAAACACGAACATCAGCACGCCCATGAAAGGGTGCAGGATGCGCGTCCAGGGCCCGCCGCCGAATAGCTGGCTGAGCCAGAACAGCGACGGGTGGAACAGTGCCAGACCCGACAGGGCCGCCATGAAGAATAGAATCGCCACCAGCCAGTGGTTGGTGCGCTCGTTGGCGTTATAGCGCTGAATCGTTTTGTCTTTCATGGTCGTTTTCCCTCCTGCGATCCAGGCGTGTTCGGGTCATAGACATGCACGGCCGGGTCGACTTCGTGCACGCTGGAGTCCTTGCCGGGAGGGTGTTCGTCTTCCTCGACGCGCTGCGGGCCGATGCGCACGTAGTGGAAGAATCCCGCCAGCACCGCTGCCCCCATGGCCAACAACGCCAGGGGTTTGCTCACGCCTTTCCACAGTCCTACCAATGGACTGATCACCGGCTGATTCGGCAAACCGGCGTACAACGATGGCTGGTCGGCGTGGTGCAGCACGTACATCACGTGGGTGCCGCCGACTCCGGCGGGATCGTACAGACCGGCGTTCTCGAAGCCCCGTGACTTGAGGTCAACGATACGTTCGGCGGCATGCTCTTTCATGTCCTCCTTGCTGCCAAACACGATGGCTCCGGTCGGGCAGGTCTTGACGCAAGCCGGCTCCAGCCCTACCGCCACCCGGTCCGAGCACAGCGTGCACTTGTAGGCCTTGTGGTCCTTCTGCGAAATGCGCGGAATGTTGAAGGGGCAGCCGGTGATGCAATAACCGCAGCCGATGCAATGGTCCTGGTCGAAGTCGACAATGCCGTTGGCGTGTTTGATGATCGCACCGGGACTTGGGCACGCTGCGAGGCAGCCAGGTTCGGCGCAGTGCATGCAGCCATCCTTGCGGATCAGCCATTCCAGGTTGCCGGCGTCGGTTTCGTGCTCGGTGAAACGCATCAGGGTCCAGGTCTCGGCGCTGAGGTCCTGAGGGTTGTCGTAGGTGCCGTGGTTGTGACCCACCTCGTCGCGCAATTCATTCCATTCCGAACAGGCCACCTGGCACGCCTTGCAACCGATGCACTTGGTAGTATCGATCAGCTTGGCGACTTCCTCCTGTTGACGTACCGAGGGTGGCAAGGTGGTGGTGGCCGAACGGGCAATGATGTCTTGGTTGGCCATCAGATTTTCTCCACGTTGACCAGGAATGACTTGGATTCCGGGGTCTGTGTATTGCCGTCACCGAGAAACGGCACCAAGGTGTTTGTCAGGTAGCCATGCCGGGTTGCCCCGGTGAAGCCCCAGTGCAACGGGATGCCAATCTGGTGCACGGTCTGGTTGTTGACCTGCAGCGGACGGATCCGCTTGGTCACCACCGCCACCGCCTCGATATGCCCACGCTTGGAGCTGACCCGCACCCGATCGCCGGCAGCAATGCCCTTCTCCTTGGCCAGGGCTTCACCAATCTCGACGAACTGCTCGGGCTGGGTGACGGCATTGATGGGGCAATGCTTGGTCCAGAAGTGGAAGTGCTCGGTCAGCCGGTAGCTGGTGGCGGCATAGGGGAAGTCCTTGGCCGTCCCGAGGCTCTCCCAGACCGAATCGAAGATGCGCCCGGCCGGGTTGCTGGTCGCCTTTTTGTTGGTGGGATGCAGCGGGTTGATGCCGATAGGCGTTTCGAACGGTTCGTAATGCTCCGGGAATGGTCCTTCGTTCATCTTGTCGAGGGCGAAGAAACGCGCCACCCCTTCGGGGTTCATGATGAAAGGGTTCATGCCTGCTTCCGGCGGCACGTCGGCCTTGTAGTCGGGCACATCGGTGCCGCCCCAGGTCTTGCCGTTCCACCACACCAGGCGCTTTTTCGGATCCCAGGGTTGCCCCTTCGGGTCGGACGAGGCGCGGTTGTAGAGAATGCGCCGGTTCATCGGCCAGGCCCAGGCCCATCCCAGGTTCTGCTTCATCCCGAAAGGGTCGCTATTGTCGCGGCGAGCCATCTGGTTGCCCTGCTCGGTCCAGCTGCCGCAGAAGATCCAGCAGCCGGACGCCGTGCTGCCGTCATCCTTGAGCTGGGCGAAACCGGACAACTGTTGTCCGGCCTTGAGCGTCGTACCCGTGGCATCGGTAACGTCGGCAATCGCGTAGCCGTTGAACTCCTTGGCAAGCTCTTCCGGCGTAGGATCGTCGGGCACCTTGTAGGGCCAGCTGAGCTTGAGAATCGGTTCGGCGAAGGCACCGCCGTCAGCCTGGTAGCGCTGACGCAAACGGATGAACAGATCGCTCATGATCTTTATGTCGGTGCGCGATTGCCCCGGGCCGTTGGCGCCCTTCCAGTGCCATTGCAGCCAGCGGCCGCTATTGACCAGTGAACCGTCCTCTTCGGCGAAACAGGTGGTGGGCAGGCGGATGACTTCGGTCTGGATGCTGGCCGTTTCGACATCATTGTAAGGCCCGACATTACGCCAGAACTCCGAGGTCTCGGTGGCTAGCGGGTCCATCACCACCAGCCATTTGAGTTTGGCCAACGCGGCCATCACACGGTTCTTGTCAGGCAAGGCGGCGATGGGATTGAAGCCCTGGCAGACGTAGCCGTTGACCTGCCCCTTGGACATCATGTCGAACACTTTCAATATGTCGTAGCCGGGGATGTCGAGCTTGGGCAGCCAGTCGTAGCCCCAGTGGTTGTCGGCGGTGGCGTTGGCGCCGTACCAGGCCTTCATCAGGCTGACGTGGAACTTGCCGTAGTTCTGCCAGTAGGACAATTGCCCGGGCCGTAACGGTTTGAGCGCTCGCTTGGCGATGTAGGTGTCGTAGTCCTGCTCGGCATCGCCCGGCAGGGTCAGGTAGCCGGGCAGCAGGTTCGACAGCAGCCCAAGGTCGGTCAGGCCCTGGATGTTGGAGTGCCCGCGCAGGGCATTGACGCCCCCGCCCGGCATGCCGACGTTGCCCAGCAGCAGTTGCACCATGGCCGCACTGCGAATCATCTGTGAGCCGGTCGAGTGCTGGGTCCAGCCCAGGGCATAGAGGATCGTCATGGTCTTGCCCGGTTGCGAGCAGGTGGCGATCTCTTCCCAGATCGTCTTCATGGCGTCTTGCGGCATGCCGCAGATCTGGCTGGTCAGCTCCAGGGTGTAGCGGCTGTAGTGCTGCTTCATCAACTGGTAGACGCAACGCGGGTGTAGCAGGGACGGATCGACTTTGGCGAAACCGTCCTCGCCGATTTCATAGCCCCAGCTGGACTTGTCGGTGTAGGTGCGCTTGGCCGCATCGTAGCCGGTAAACAGCCCGTCCTCGAAGCCGAAGCCCTCCTTGACGATGAACGACACGTCCGTATAGGCATGCACATATTCGTGCTGGATTTTGTTTTCAGTGAGCAAATAGTTGATCAGACCGCCCATGAAGGCGATGTCGGTGCCGGTGCGAATCGGTGCGTAATAGTCGGCCACCGAAGCGGTACGGGTGAAGCGCGGGTCGATCACGATCAGTCGCGCGTGATTGTGCGCTTTGGCTTCGGTCACCCATTTAAAGCCACAGGGGTGGGCTTCGGCGGCATTACCGCCCATGACCAGGACCAGATTCGCGTTGGCGATATCGGTCCAGTGGTTGGTCATCGCACCACGGCCATACGTTGGGGCAAGACTTGCCACCGTCGGGCCATGTCAGACACGTGCCTGGTTATCGAACCCCAGCATGCCCAGACTGCGAACGACCTTGTGGGTCATGTACCCGGCCTCGTTGGAGGACGCCGAGGCGGCGAGAAAGCCCACCGAAAGCCAGCGGTTGACCGTCTGGCCCTGGGCGTTCTTCTCGATGAAGTTGGCGTCGCGATCGACCTTCATCAGGTCGGCGATGCGATCCAGCGCTTCATCCCAGGACACCCGCGTCCACTCCTTGCTGCCCGGCTTGCGCACCTGCGGATATTGCAGTCGGCTGGGGCTATGGACGAAGTCCAGCAGGCCTGCGCCTTTGGGGCAGAGCGTGCCGCGATTGACCGGGTGGTCGGCGTCACCTTCGATGTGGATGATGCTCTGGGTGACGTTCTTGGCCGCATCGCCCTGGCTATACATGATCAAGCCGCAACCCACCGAACAGTAGGGGCAGGTATTGCGGGTTTCATGGGTATGGGCCAGCTTGAAGTGGCGGACTTGTTCGGCGAAGGCTGGCGCTGGTGCCATGCCCAGCGCGGCCAGGCTGGAGCCTCCAAGGCCGATAGCGGCGACCTTGAAGAACTGACGACGGTTGAGGTCCATCGTGCACTCCTGATCAGGTGGAGTTACCCGGTATTTAGCCGGGAAATCTTGGACGATCACGGTGGCTGCAATACGGCCGCCGACACTTGAAACTTTAGTCAAGATTGCACGGGATGTAACGAAACCCGATCGTCGGCGGTGTACTCAGAGTCCCAGGACACCTGTGCGCTGTCAGCGATAATCCGGGACTTCGGAGTCCGGAACGGCATTGCCGCCTTTCCCGAGCACATCGTCCACCCAGCTCATAGCCGCAATGACCGTTGGGAAACCGATGGTGCTGGTCAGTGCGATCAGTGTGTGATGGATCTCCTCTGTCGTGGCGCCCGCCGCCAGAGCTCGTCGGGTATGACTGTGCACTGCGCCCTCCGAGCGAATGGCCGACGCTGCACTGAGCTGAATCAGCTGAATGGTTTTCTCGTCCAGCGGACCGGCATGATGCACCGCTGTACCCAAGGCCTCCATGGCACTGAAGTAATCAGGGTATAGATGTTTGAGGCGTTGGTACGTGTACGGGTTGTGATCGCTCTTGCTGTCCATCTTTCATCTCCTCGCGTTGACGGTTCGATTCAGTTCTGGCCTTTCACTTCAAGCAGCGCTCTACAAGCTGCTCGGCGCTGGTGACTGGGGCTTCGCATGTGTGGTTTCGGCAGACATAGGCGCTGGTTTGCCCCGCGAGCGGATGCCGGTCCACGCCGATGGGCACATCCTCGGCAAAGGCCAGGACGCGTGCCGGCAAGTAGCGGCGCTGCAGGCTCGCCACCAAGGCATTGGCGGCGGAGCGTTCACCGGCAATGACGATGCTGATCGGACCACGCTGTACCCAATCCTGTGCCGCCAGTAGATGGGCGAAACCGAAGGGATTCTGGGCGGCTGCGGCACGGTACATCGTAAATACCTGCTCGGCACGCTCGCGGTAAAGCTCGCGGCCGGTCAGTTCAAAGAGTCGCAAGAAAGCGAACACGCAGGCCGAGGTTCCCGATGGCCAGGCACTGTCGTGCGGCGCCCGAGGCCTGTGCACCAGCGTCTCGCCATCGCTGGGCGTGAAGTAGAGTCCGTCATCCCAGAACTTATCGAGGATCCGCTCGACCAACTGCGTGGCGCGTTCGAAATAGCGTTGATCGAAGTCGCACTCGTAGAGATCGATCAAGGCGTTGGCAAGGACGGCGTAGTCATCAAGGAAGCCTGGAACCTTGGCCGTGCCCTCCCGCCAAGCCCGGTACAGGCCGCCTTCGGGAGTCAAGAGTCGGTCCAGAATGAAGTCGGCGGCGCGCCTCGCGGCGTCCAGGTGGGCTCGGGTTCCGGTCGCCTGATAGGCGGCGCAGAGCCCCTGGATCATTAGCGCGTTCCAGCTGGTGAGGATGTTCTCGTCGCGCCCCGGACGAATACGTTGGGTTCGCGCCAGCAATAACCTGTCGCGCAGACCCGCCAGTTGTACTTCCTGCCTCGCGTCCAGTACGACTGCGCGGTGCAGCACGGTGCTGCCATGCTCGAAGTTGCCGGCGGCGGTGACGCCGTAGGCCCGACAAGCCAGCGCGGCGTCCGGGTCGCCGAGCACGGCCTGCACCTGAGCGGGTGTCCACACATAGAACTTGCCTTCCTCACCCTCGCTGTCAGCATCCTCACTGGCGTAAAAACCGCCTTCAGGGTGGGTCATGTCACGCAAGATGTAGTCGATCGTCTCCTCGAACACCCGCCTCCAGGCAGATTTACCGGTCTCGCGATAGGCGTCGGCATAGAGCTTCACGAGCTGGCCATTGTCGTAGAGCATCTTTTCGAAATGAGGTATGGCCCAGCGCTCATCCACGCAGTAACGAGCAAACCCGCCGCCCAGGTGATCGTAGAGCCCACCGGCGGCTATGCGATCGAGGGTCAGCTCCACAGAACGCAGCAGATCCGGCTCATGCAGGCGCTGATAGAGGCGCAGGACGAGATCATGGCAGCCTGGGTTGGGAAACTTCGGTGCGTTGCCCAGGCCGCCATGCACAGGGTCGGTGTTTCTGGCAAACAACCGGGCTGCGGCGGCCGGCTGGTCTTGCTCCAGCGGAGTATCGCCTTCCAGCATTGACGCCTCCAGCTTGCGATACCCCTGAAGGAACTGTTCGACGTTCATCTGTAGCGCCGCGCGGTTGTTCTGCCAGGCGTCGCTCAAACCGAGCAGGAGTTGAGTGAAACCTGGCTTGCCATAACCCTCCTGTGGCGGGAAGTAGGTGCCGCCGAAGAACGGCTCGCGCTGCGGAGTCAGGAACACCGTCAGCGGCCAACCACCCCCCTGCCCCATCATCTGTACGACTGTTTGATAGATGTCGTCGAGGTCAGGCCGTTCCTGGCGGTCGACTTTGATGTTGATGAAACGCTCATTCATCAGGCGCGCGATCTGCGGGTTCTCGAACGACTCATGAGCCATCACGTGACACCAGTGGCAGGCGGCATAACCCAGCGACAGGTGGATGGGCTTGTCCTCGTCGAACGCGCGGCGGAACGCCTCCTCGCCCCAGGGATACCAATCCACGGGATTCTCTGCGTGCTGCCGCAGATAGGGCGAAGTTTCTTTGGCGAGTCGATTGCTCACGATTGGCTCCTCACACCGGGTTCCTCAGAACAGCCCCAACTGCAAGCGCGCCGCCTCGGACATGCGGCTTTGATCCCAAGGCGGATCCCAAACGATCTCGACCTCGACCTCACTGACCCCAGGGATAGTCTCGACTTTGGCGCGCGCCTCCTCCTTCAACACGTCGCCCATTCCGCAACCGGGCGCGGTCATGGACATCTTGATCTCGACTCGCTGGCCGCCGTCGGCGAGTAACCGGGTTTCACATTGGTAGATCAACCCGAGATCGACCACATTGACCGGAATCTCCGGATCGTAGACGGTGCGCAACATGTCGAGCACCTGCTGGATGTCGAAGGCACCGCTGATCGCCGGTTGGCCGCCCGCCTGGGGCTGCCCTTGCTGATGAGCATCCTGACCCAACGCATCGGCGTCACCGGAGGCGATCCGCGCCAGCCGGCCCCTGGAGATTTGAACCGTGAAGCTGCCACCGAGCGCCTGGGTCACCACCACACGCTCGCCGCGTCCCAACTGAAGCCGCTCCCCTCCGGGAATCAGCGTCACCACGCAGTCCCGCGTGAGCTCGACCGGTTGCAGATAGCCCGGCTTATTCGGGTTATCGAAGTGGAAGCCGGCGCCATGCAGGTCATACTCGAAATCGATCGATACGCCATCGGCTCGCCCTGCACTCGCGGGGTCGAGCAACAGCTTGATGCCATCTGCTTCGACCGTGATATCACCTTCGGCAGCGCGCTCGAAGAAAAACTCATGCGCGAAGTGCTCGTCGATCCTGAGCCGCACCCCGCGCACGTGCCCACCCGCCAGAGCATCGAGCAAGACTTTTCGCGCCGGGTCGCTGAGATGAATGCCGGGGATTAGTAATGGGGTTGCCATGGCTGATTACTCCGTCGTGACTTGCGAGGCGCCGCCGCCTTCGAGGGCGCTCCGCAGCGTGTGCCAGGCCAGGGTGGCGCACTTGACCCGCACCGGGAACTCCCATACCCCCGAAAGCACCGCGAGTTTGCCGAGCTCTGCCGGCGTCATCCGGGCGTTTGGCCCTTCGGTGAGCAGCGTATGCACCCGGGCAAAAAGTGCCTTCGCCTCCTCTGGCTTTTTCCCCTTCACTGCCAAAGTCATCAAGGATGCCGAGGCCTGGGAGATTGCGCAGCCGGCCCCCTGAAAGCTGATGTCCTCAATCACGCCGTCTGCAAGCTTGACGTAAATCTTGAGCTGATCGCCGCACAGCGGATTGAAGCCTTCCGCCGTACAGGTAGCATCCTCGATCTGACGGAAATTGCGCGGCCGCTTGCCGTGATCGATGACCACGTCCTGATAGAGGTCGCGCAGTTCATCGCCGCTCATCGGAACACCTCCTGCACCTTGGCCAGACCGGCCACCAGCGCGTCGATATCGCGCTCGGTGCTGTAGCAGCCGAGCGAGGCGCGAGCGGTAGCGGCCACACCGAAGCGGTTCATCAAGGGCTGTGCGCAGTGGTGCCCAGTGCGAATCGCGACCCCTTCGCGGTCGAGGATGGTACCGATATCGTGCGGGTGGATGCCGTCGAGGACGAACGAGAGGACGCCGACCTTCTCCGCTGCCGTACCGATCAGCCTGAGGCCGGGCACCGCCGCCAGCGCCTTCGTTGCATAGGCCTGCACGGCCTGCTCGTGGGCAGCAACGGCCTCTGGCCCCAGCTCACCGAGAAAGTCGATCGCCGCGCCGAGGCCTATCGCGCCGGCCATGTTCGGTGTCCCCGCTTCAAACTTGTACGGTGGCTTGTTGTAGACGGTCTTCTCGAAGCTGACCGAGAGGATCATGTCGCCGCCGCCCTGGTAAGGCGGCATGCTTTCGAGCAGCTCGTGGCGGCCGTAGAGCACGCCGATGCCGGTGGGGCCGTACATCTTGTGGCCCGACAGCGCATAAAAGTCACAACCCAGTGCTCGCACGTCGACTTTAAGGTGGGGAGCTGCCTGGGCGCCGTCGACCAGCACGCGTACGCCTTGGGCGTGGGCAAGTTCGACTATGCGCCGGATCGGGTTGATGGTGCCCAGCACATTTGAGACATGGGTGACGGCCACCAGCCGGGTCCTGGGTCCGATCAGCCGTTCCAGTTCATCGAGCTGGAGTTCGCCAGCGTCGTCGATGGGCGCCACCCGCAGTCGGGCGCCAGTCTGTTCGCAGAGCATCTGCCAAGGCACGATATTGGAGTGGTGCTCCATGGCAGTGATCAGTACCTCATCGCCGGCATGAACCTGAGTCTTGCCATAGGTTTGCGCCACGAGATTGACCGCTTCGGTCGTGCCGCGAACGAAGACGACCTCCTCGACATGCTCGGCATTGAGGAAGCCCTGGACCTTGGCCCGAGCTTTCTCATACTCCTCGGTGGCGCGCACCGAAAGATAGTGCACGCCACGGTGCACGTTGGCGTTCTCCTTCAAGAAGAAGTGCGACATGGCATCGATGACCGCCTGCGGCTTCTGGCTGGTTGCGGCACTGTCGAGGTAAATCAGCGGCTTGCCGTAGATCGTCTCCGCGAGGATCGGGAACGCCTTGCGCACGCGCTCGACGTCGTAGCCTGGCGCAAGGTCGAGCGGTTTCGATAGTCCTTGAAGGCTGTTTTCGAGGTCACTCATGCTGATACCTCCCGCCCCCGCAATTGCGCGGCAACCAGTCCTTCGACATGCTCGCGCAGCGGCGCCAGCTGGATGAGCTCGAGCATCTCGCTGACGAACGCAAAGGTCAGCAAAGACCGCGCCGCCGCCAGCGAAATCCCTCGTGAGCGCAGGTAGAAAATAGCCTGCTCATCCAGTTGGCCAACGGCGGCACCGTGAGCGCATTTGACGTCGTCGGCGAATATCTCCAGCCGAGGCTGGGTGTTGACCTGGGCCGACGTCGACATCAAAAGATTCTTGTTGGTCTGGCTGGCATCGGTCTTCATTGCATGTGGGCGCACGATGATTCGCCCGTCAAAGATCCCATGTCCATGATCATCGATCACACCCTTATAGAGTTCGCGGCTGGTGCAGCGCGGAGCCAGGTGCTCGATGGTCGTCTGGTTGTCCAGGTGCTGCTGGCCGCGCGGTAGATACAGACCATTCAGAGCCACCTGCGCACCGGGGCCCTCAAGCATGATCCGCACTTCCTGTCGTGCCAGTGCCGCGCCCAGTGCAAACGAGTGCGCAGCAAAGTGACTGCCCTGAGCCTGGCGCACGCTGAGCAGTGCGACATGGAACGCCGCCGTACTCTCGTTCTGCACCGTGTAATGTTCGAGTACAGCGTCCGCGTCGAGCACCACCTCACTGACAGCATTACTGAGGTAAACCTCGCCTCCACTACCGACGTGGCTTTCCACCAGGATCGCTCGGCTTCCTTCGCCCACCTGCACCATCGTGTGCGGATGCGATACCCGCGGCGTGGCGCCCGGGTCCGAGAAGAACACCAGGTGGATCGGTGCTTCAACCGTCGTGTGGGCAGGTATCCGCACCAGCGCCCCGTCCTCGGCGAGTGCCGCATTGAGCGCCGTAAAGGCCTGCGGCTGCGAGCGGAACGCCTGCGCAAACACGGATTCGAGCGACCCGCGGTCGGCACGCAGCAGCGGCGCGAAATGGGTGACTTGTGTGCCTGGAGGTAGCCACTCAAGTACCGAGATCTCGGCGTCGAAAAAGCCATTGACGAAAACCAGTCGCGGGCCGCCATAGTCGCCGACCAGCCGCTCCACGCTGGCAGCGGACGGGTACCGGCTCTCGGCCGGCTGGAAAGCGGTCTCGAGGAAGGGCGCGAGTCGTGTGTATTTCCAGGACTCGTCCTTGGCCGTGGGAAAGCCTTGTTCGGCTACCCACTGGAACGCTGCATCGCGCAATGCTTGCAACCAGGCAGGATGCCGGGCGTCGACCTCGGGCTTGAGCCGGGCGAGGAAGGCTACGCTCGCCGCGGTGTTCATGACCCGGCTCCGGGTACTGGCGTGGCCTGTTCATAGCTCGCATAGCCGCGCTTTTCCAGCTCGACAGCCAGCTCCTTGCCGCCGGACTGCACGATCCGGCCGTTGGCCATGACATGCACACGATCCGGGACGATATAGTCGAGCAGTCGTTGATAGTGGGTGATCACCAGCAGTGCGCGATCCTTGCTCCGCAGCGCATTGACGCCGGCCGCGACTATCCGCAGCGCGTCTATGTCGAGGCCCGAGTCGGTCTCGTCGAGGATCGCCAGCCTGGGTTCGAGAATCGCCATCTGGAAAATCTCGTTGCGCTTCTTCTCGCCACCCGAGAAGTCCACGTTGACCGAGCGGTTCATGAAGCTCTGGTCCATCTCGACCAGCGCCATGCGCTCCTTGGTGAGCTCGAGGAAATCCAGCGCATCGAGCTCTTCGAGCCCGCGCTGCTTGCGCACGGCATTGAGCGCCGTGCGCAGGAAATACAGGTTGCCGACGCCGGGAATCTCAACCGGGTACTGGAACGCGAGAAAGATACCGGCAACCGCACGCGCTTCCGGCGGCATGGCGAGCAGGTCCTGGCCGTCATAGAGCACCTCGCCACTGACCTCGTAGGTCTCAAGGCCCGCGAGCACCTGGGCCAGCGTGCTTTTGCCGGAGCCGTTCGGCCCCATGATCGCGTGCACCTCGCCCGCTTCAACCCGCAGCGTGATACCCCGCAGAATTTCACGGCCTTCGACACTGGCGTGCAGATCATTGATTTCGAGCATGCTCCCACCCCGGGCCTCAGCCCACGCAGCCCTCCAGGCTCACACCCAGCAGTTTCTGGGCTTCTACCGCGAACTCCATCGGCAGTTCCTTGAGCACCTCGCGGCAGAAGCCGTTGACGATCATCGGCACCGCGTCCTCCGCGCTGATGCCGCGCTGCCGGCAGTAGAAGAGTTGCTCGTCGCTGATTTTCGAGGTGGAGGCCTCATGCTCGACCTGGGCGCTGGGGTTCTTCACGTCGATATAGGGAAACGTGTGCGCGCCGCACTGGCTGCCCAGCAGCAAGGAGTCGCACTGCGTATGGTTGCGGGCACCGGTCGCGGCTTTCTGGATTTTCACCAGGCCGCGGTAGGTGTTTTGCCCATGGCCGGCGGAAATCCCCTTGGAAAGAATGGTGCTGCGCGTGTGCCGGCCGATGTGGATCATCTTGGTGCCAGTGTCCGCCTGCTGGTGATTGGCCGTCAGGGCGACCGAGTAGAACTCGCCGACCGAATAGTCGCCCTGGAGAATCACCCCCGGATACTTCCAGGTGATCGCGGAGCCGGTTTCAACCTGAGTCCAGGAAATCTTCGAATGCGCACCTGCGCATTTGCCGCGTTTGGTGACGAAATTAAAGATACCGCCGCGTCCTTGGGCATCGCCCGGGTACCAGTTCTGCACCGTGGCGTACTTGATCTGGGCGTTATCCAGCGCGACCAATTCGACCACCGCCGCGTGCAGCTGGTTATTGTCGCGCATCGGTGCGGTGCAGCCCTCGAGGTAGCTCACGTAGGCGCCCTCTTCGGCGACGATCAACGTGCGTTCGAACTGGCCGGTGTCTGCGGCGTTGATGCGGAAGTAGGTCGACAACTCCATTGGGCAGCGCACGCCCTTGGGCACGTAGCAGAAAGAACCATCGGAAAACACCGCCGAGTTCAGTGTGGCGAAGAAGTTGTCGCTGTAGGGCACAACTGAGCCCAGGTATTTGCGCACCAGCTCCGGATGGTTTTGCACGGCTTCGGAGAAGGAGCAGAAGATCACGCCGACCTCGGCGAGTTTGTGCTTGAAGGTGGTCGCCACCGAGACCGAATCGACCACGGCATCCACCGCAATGCCGGTCAGGCGCTCCTGCTCGGCGAGCGAGATGCCGAGCTTGCCAAACATCTCGCGCAACTCGGGATCGACCTCGTCAAGGCTATTGGGCCCCGGCGTTTTCGGCTTGGGCGCCGAGTAATAGATGATGTCCTGGTAGTCGATGGGCTCAAAGTGGACGTTCTGCCAGGTGGGCTCGCGCATCGTCAGCCAGTGGCGATACGCCTTCAGGCGCCAGTCGAGCAGCCACTGTGGTTCGTTCTTCTTCGTCGAGATCAGGCGAATGAGGTCTTCGTTGAGCCCGCGCGGGGCCGCATCGCTCTCAAAATCAGAGACAAAGCCGTACTTGTAGGCCCGGTTGCTGAGTTCGCGGATCCTGGCATTGTCAGTGCTCATCGCTGATGCCTCCTGCTGTTGGCAGGACGATTTGATCTTTTAACTATACTCCTTCCCTATTCCTTGCGACCCGAGCTCGTCCGTAGCGTTCAAACATCCGACGATTGCCGTATCAGGATGTCGTTACCGTCCACCCGGACCTCGAACTGTTCGACTCGATAAGCCGGTTCTGTGAGGCATTCGCCGCTGGTGACGTCGAACTCGTAGGCGTGAACCGGGCAAATCACCACGTTTTCCCAGAGTATTCCCTCTCCCAGCGGGCCATCTTCGTGCGGGCAGGTGTTGTGGATGGCGAAATATTCGCCATCCACATTGAACAACGCGACAGGCGTTCCCCCAAGGTTCACGGTTTTGCCGGTACCCGGTTCGATATCGCCCACGCAGGCGACCTTGACGAATTCACTCATGGTGGCAGCTCCTCTTGATTGTCATTTTAGCTTCTGGAAGCGGCTGCTGATTCGTCAGGTTTCGATCACCAAGACTTGCACACAACAACAGTAGGCTACGCTTTCAGCAGCTATTCATGGGTGTACGCGTTCGCCGTAGGAGCTGCCGCAGGCTGCGATCTTTTGCCCCGGAAGATCAAAAGATCGCAGCCTGCGGCAGCTCCTACAGGTATTGCGTACAGCTGACAGTTCAGACAGGCCCAAACATTTCACGCAGGACTGACGTGATGACCGAGCCCCTCCTCAGTTTCGAAGCACTCAAGCGCGCTGCTGCCTCCGGTGAGATCGATACCGTGCTGGTCTGCATGGTCGATATGCAGGGACGATTGGTTGGCAAGCGATTTCAGGTCGAGTTTTTCATCGACAGCGGCCATGAAGAAACCCACTGCTGCAATTACCTGCTGGCCGACGACATCGACATGGAACCGGTGCCGGGTTACGCCGCGGCCAGTTGGAGCAAAGGCTATGGCGATTTTGTGCTGAAACCCGACATGGCCACGTTGCGTCGTGTGCCGTGGCTGGAATGTACGGCGCTGGTGCTCTGCGATGTGCTCGATCACCACCACCGGCGGGACCTGCCGCACAGCCCGCGGGCGATCCTGAAAAAGCAGGTCGAGCGACTGCATGAGCGCGGCTACAGCGGCATGTTCGCCTCTGAGCTGGAGTTCTATCTGTTCGACGAAAGTTATGAGGCCATCCACGAGCGCAATTACCACAAGCCGAAAACGGCCGGCCACTACATCGAGGATTACAACATCCTGCAGACCACCCGCGAGGAGCCGGTGCTCCGGGCGATTCGCAAACATCTGCAGGCATCCGGCATTCCCGTGGAAAACTCCAAGGGTGAATGGGGCCCGGGCCAGGAAGAGATCAACATCCGTTATGCCGATGCCCTGACCATGGCCGACCACCACGTCATCATCAAGCACGCCTGCAAAGAGATCGCGCAACTGCAGGGCAAGGCGATCACGTTCATGGCCAAGTGGCGTTATGACGCCGCCGGTTCCAGCAGCCATATCCACAATTCGTTGTGGGACAAAAATGCCAAAAAGCCGCTGTTCTTCGACCCCAAGGCTGAGTTTGGCATGTCGAAGCTGATGCGCTCCTGGGTTGCCGGGCAACTTAAATACGCCAACGACATCACCTGTTTTCTCGCGCCTTACATCAATTCGTACAAGCGCTTTCAGGCCGGCACCTTCGCGCCGACGCGGGCGGTGTGGAGTCGGGACAATCGCACGGCAGGCTTTCGTTTGTGCGCCGAAGGCAGCAAAGCCATCCGCATCGAGTGTCGTATTGGCGGCGCTGACCTCAATCCCTATCTGGCCTTCGCTGCCTTGATCGCCGCAGGCCTGGCCGGTATCGACGAAAAGCTGAGCCTGGCGCCACCCTTTGAGGGCGACGCCTATCTCGACGAGCACCTGCCTGAAGTCTCTAAGACCCTGCGCGATGCCAGCGCCGCGCTCCGCGCCTCGAGCATGTTGCGCGAGGCGTTCGGCGATGAAGTGATCGACCACTACGTGCACACCGCCGACTGGGAGCAGAAAGAATACGACCGGCGGATAACCGACTGGGAACTGCAGCGCGGCTTTGAGCGCTATTGAGCAATCCATTATTGAGGCAGCCATGACGTCGATGATTCAACTCATCTCACCGGTCGATGGCCGGGTTTATGCCGAACGTCACCGCGCCGGCGCGGCACAGATCGAGCAGGCTCTGACAGCTGCCGCAACCGCCCAGGCGCTATGGAAACGTCGGCCACTGAGCGAACGCGCGGCTTTATGCAGCGCCGCCGTGGACGCAATGCTGGCAATGAAGGCTGAAATCGTACCGGAACTGGCCTGGCAGATGGGCCGCCCGGTACGCTTTGGCGCCGGCGAGCTGCGCGGCTTCGAAGAGCGAGCCCGCCATATGATCGCCATTGCGCCTGAAGCGTTGGCAGCGGTAGAACCCACGCCTGTCGCGGGTTTTCGACGCCACATCAAACGTGAACCGCTGGGTACGGTGCTGGTCGTCGCACCCTGGAATTACCCCTACCTGACGGCGGTAAATACGATTATTCCGGCGCTGATGGCCGGTAACAGCGTCATCCTCAAGCACGCTTCGCAAACGCTGCTGGTCGGTGAACGGTTCGCCGAAGCGATGCGCCGCGCCAATCTGCCAGCAGGCCTTTTCCACAACCTGCTGCTCGATCATGGGCAGACAGCCGCGATCATTGCCTCAGGACGAGTGCAGCAGGTGAATTTCACCGGTTCAGTCGACGCCGGCAAGGCCATGGAAACCGCCGCCACGGGGCGCTTCCTCGGCATGGGGCTGGAGCTCGGAGGCAAAGACCCGGCGTACGTACGGGCGGACGCCAACCTTACGCATGCGGTGGAAAACCTGGTGGACGGTAGCTTCTTCAATTCAGGGCAAAGCTGTTGCGCCGTCGAACGTATTTATGTCGATGAAAAAATTTACCCGATCTTTGTCGAGCGCTTCGTCGCCTTGACCCGCCAATACGTGCTGGGCAACCCACTGGACGAAGCCACCACGCTTGGCCCGCTGGTCACGCCGAGCGCCGCTGAATTCGTGCGCGGGCAGATCGCCGATGCACTGTCAAAGGGTGCCAGGGCACTGATCGATCCCAAAGCCTTTCCCGCTGATGTACCGGGCAGCGCCTACCTCGCGCCGCAGGTATTAGTCGACGTCACCCATCAAATGTCGGTGATGCGTGAGGAAAGCTTTGGTCCGGTGGTCGGCATCATGCCAGTTACCAGCGACGACGAAGCCATCGCCTTGATGAACGACAGTGAGTTCGGGCTCAGCGCCTCCCTCTGGACCCAGGATCTCGCCGCCGCCGAACGTATCGGCAACGAGATCGCCACCGGCACGGTATTCATGAACCGTTGCGACTATCTGGACCCGGCCCTGGCCTGGACCGGAGTGAAGAACAGTGGGCGCGGCGTCACGCTGTCACGCCTGGGCTTCGAGAACCTGACCCGAGCCAAATCCTTCCATCTGCGCCACGAGATCTGAGCCATGAGCCTGACCGCGAACTGGAACTACCCCACGAGCATCCACTTCGGTGTTGGCCGTATCGCCGAGCTGGCCGAAACCTGCCGCAGTCAAGGTATCCAGCGACCATTGCTGGTCACCGACAGCGGTCTTGCGCGTGCGCCGATCACCACGGCGGCGCTGGAGTCCTTGCGCGCCGCCGGCCTTGGCGTAGAGCTGTTCTGCGACCTCAAGCCAAATCCGGTTGAAGCCAACCTGGCCGGTGGGCTCGACGCCTGGCGTGCGGGCAAACACGATGGCGTGGTCGCCTTTGGCGGTGGCAGCGGGCTGGATATGGGCAAGCTCATCGCCTTCATGAGCGGCCAGACCCGACCGGTGTGGGATTTCGAAGACATTGGCGATTATTGGAAACGCGCCGATGAAGCCAACATCGCCCCGATCATTGCGGTGCCGACCACTGCGGGTACGGGATCCGAGGTCGGCCGTGCAGCGGTGATCATTGATGAGAGTACGCATACCAAACGCATCATTTTCCACCCGAAAATGATGCCGCGTGTGGTCATCAGTGACCCGGCCCTCACCGTCGGCATGCCGGCAAAAGTCACCGCCGGCACCGGCATGGATGCGTTTGCGCATTGCCTGGAGTCGTACTGCGCGCCCGGTTTTCATCCCATGGCCGAAGGTATCGCGGTGGAAGGCATGCGCCTGGTGGCCAACGCCCTGGTGCGGGCAGTGCGCACCCCCTCGGACCTTGAGGCGCGCGCGGAAATGCTCGCGGCGGCCGCGATGGGCGCTACCGCCTTCCAGAAAGGTCTGGGCGCGATACACGCACTCTCACATCCGGTAGGCGCCCTGTACGACACCCATCACGGTATGACCAATGCCACCTTCATGCCCTATGTATTGAAGTTCAATCGCCCGGCCATCGAGGAACGCATCACCCGCCTGGCGGCTTATCTGCGTCTGCCGACCCCAGGCTTCGACAGCTTCCTGGCCTTCGTCCTGAAGTTACGCAAGGACATCGGCGTGCCGCATACGCTGTTTGAGCTGGGGGTAGATGATCGACAAGCCGACCTGATCGCGGACATGGCGATTGTCGACCCTTGTGCCGGCGGTAACCCGCTGCCATTGACACGCAACGGCGCGGTAGAAATTTTCGACGCGGCTTACCACGGCCGTCTTTAGCGCAATCATCTGATCAAGATCAGATGCGACTGACCGACTGACCGACTCACCGCACATGAACAAACTGCACGATGACTTCAAAGCCATCGTGTTTGCCCGTCGCGGGAGACACGAGCGTCAGCGTCGCGTTGACGCCCTGGGCAATCGTCAGCGCGATGGCCAACCCAAGCCCCGAACCACTGACACTACTCTCACCTCGTACGAAACGTTCGGTCAGGCGTTTCAATACCTGCTCAGGCACCAACGAACCGGCATTCACCACCCTCAGAAGCGCCTGATTTGAAAGGCTCACCTCAATGGGGTGATCCGGCGCGCCATACTTCATCGCGTTCTCGATCAGGTTGCGCAGAAGAATGGCAAAAGCGTCTGGATCAATCGCCGACAGCACACTTTGTGCAGGGGGCAGATCCAAATGAATCCGCTGATCGGCCGCGTGATTCCACTCATCAACAACATGAACCAGTAGCGGTATGAGGTCCTGGGGCATTTCGGACAGGAGTCCGCCACCTTCGGCCTTGGCCAGTTGCATCAGTTTTTCGGAGAGCCTGGCCAGTTCTCGTAGCGAGGCCTCGATCTTTGCTGCACGCACTTGAAGCGGACCTTCAGGCGCCTCGCGGCGTAACCGCTGGATTTGCGCCAACGTCGCCGCCAACGGGGTGCGCAGCTCATGGGCACTGTTAGCGGTAAAACTGCGTTCGGCTTCCAATGCCTTGCGCAGCCGCTCCAGCAGATGATTGACCGCTACCGCCAGCGGATCGATCTCTGCGGGGAGTCGAGCGACCTTGATCGGAGATAAGTCACCGACTCCACGCGTTTCGATTGCGCGCCGGTAAGCCAGGACGCTACGCAGACTCCAGTGCACGAACAGCCAGGTGCCCACCAAGCTGATCGGAACCAGTGCCAACAACGGAAGTAGCATCGCGAGTAGCGCCTCCTGCGCCGCTTCGCGTCGATGGGCCAAGGGTTCGGCTATCTCAATGGAAACGTCTTCACGCAGAGCGCTGACCCCGTACAAGCGGTACTTGGGAGTGGTCGTGAAACCCTCCACCGGCAGCGTATTGAATACGCTCGGGTCGGCATCATGGGACTGCATAAGGATCTCGCCCTTGGCATCACGGACCAGGTACGTCAGGTATTCCTTGCGCACTTTGAGCGTTGCAATATGTCGAGACTGGCGGGGCTCAACTCGGTTGCTGATCTCGAGTACGGCCAATGGCAGAATCCGCTGTGCCGTCTCCTCCAGAGCGCTGTCGAAGGCCTCATTCAACTCGTGTTGCACCACCAGCCAGGCACCTGCGGTAGCTCCCAGCCAGAGCAGGGTCATGCCCAGAGTCAGCCCCAGACCCAGGCGCTTTTGCAGACTTGAGGCCGGCTTCATACCGGCATCAACCGGTAACCCATCCCACGGACAGTCTCAATCCTGTCGCGCCCCAGTTTTTTGCGCAAACGGCTGATATAAACCTCGATGGTGTTACTTTCAATTTCGGCCCCAAACGCATACAGACGATCTTCCAGCTGGGATTTGGAGAGCAACGCGCCAGGGCGCTGGATGAAGGCTTCGAACAATGCCCACTCGCGAGCGGTCAGGTCCACTGTAATGCCGGCGCGCTGAACCGTGCGAGCGGTCATGTCGACCTGCAGCTCTCCTACTTTGAGTTGCGGGTTGGGATTGCCGCTGTAACGCCGCGCCACCGCCGCAACTCGGGCGGACAACTCAAACAGATCAAAGGGTTTGACCAGATAGTCGTCAGCGCCCGCATTCAAGCCCTCAATACGATCGGATATTTGATCCCGAGCCGTGAGAATGATCACGGGCGTAACGTCCCCTGCCCCGCGTTGCTTGCGCAAAAAATCCAGCCCTCGCCCGTCCGGCAACATCAGGTCGAGCAAGATCAAGTCATAGCGAGTCGTTCGCACACTGGCTTGAGCGTGATCAAGGCGCTGCACCCAGTCCACCGCGTGGCCTTCATCCGCGATTTGTTCACGCACCGCTTCGCCGAGCCCCACTGCGTCCTCAACCAACAAAACCCGCATGTCACATCTCCTTGATTGTTCGTCGTACGACACGTTAGCGGGCAAACCTGACAAACGCCTGAATCACCCTTCAGGTTGCTGTCAGCTTACAGGCGCAGGATCCAGCCACAACGCTTGAACGGGAAACCCACCATGGAAAAGATTATTACTGCTGCAGTGTGCCTCGTCGGTGCCATTGCGCTGCCAGGGCTGGCCCAGGCGCGCGAAGTCACCTTGACCACGCAGCTGAAAAGTTACGACGGCAATGATGCGTATCTGGCGTTTTATGTGACCGATGCTAACGGTAAATACCAAAAAACCCTTTGGGTGGCCGGCAAGAAAGCCAAGTACTACAAACATTTGTCCGACTGGGCGCGTGGCAGCGGCTTGAATCCCGGCGAATTTGACGGAGTCAGCGGTGCCAGTGTTGGTAGCGGACGCACCCTGAAAGTCAGCGTTGAATTGGCTGATACGTTGATTGATGCCGGATATCAGATCCGCGTCGACAGTGCTGTCGAAAACAAACGTGAGGCCCGCTCCGATATCGCCGTGCCATTGACCACCCAAGGTGCGGGAAAACCTTCGGCAGGCAGCGGATACATCGAGTCCTTTACCTACGACATGTGACACCGGCATCCCCTGGAGACTGACCATGCTACGCCAGTTTCACTCACTGCCCGGCCTTGTCGCAGCCTTACTGGTCATGCTGTTGGCGATAAGCGGCGCGATCCTGTCTATCAATCCAGCCATGGAACGATTGAACGCGACAGTTCCTGCTTCCGGCCAGATGAACGTTGCCGAGGTGGCCGGTCGAGTCGCGAGCCACTACCCGGGGGTCGAACAAATCCGGCGCACCCCTTCGGGTTCAATCATCGTGTATTACACCCGCAATGGTCAGACCGGCACCGAGCGCGTCGACCCGCTGACCGGCGCAGGTCTTGCGGCCTATGCGCCCTCCGCATTCTCCCGTTGGGTAAAAGACCTGCACAGGTCATTACTGTTGGGCACGCCTGGGCATGCGGTATCAGGCATCGGCGCCCTTTTCATATTGATACTGTCGATTTCCGGAGCAGCACTCCTGGCAAAACGCCTGGGCGGCTGGCGGCGCATGATGCGGCCACTACGCGGGAATTTTAATCAGCGCTGGCACGCTGAAGTCGGGCGTTTCGCGATCCTGGGTCTACTGTTGTCCGCGTTGACCGGGATGTATATGTCCGCAACCACGTTCAGCTTTATCTCGGACGGGATGGAACGCGAGCCCGTATTTCCGACCACGATCAGTGGCGGCCCGGCAGCATCGGTTGCGACATTGCCAGCGCTATTGGCTATCGACCTGAACGACCTTCGCGAGCTGGTCTACCCCAGCGCAGGTAATCCTGACGATGTCTTTTCGTTGCGTACCGCGCAGGGCGACGGTTATGTCGACCCCGCCAACGGAGCACTGTTGTCTTACTTGCCCCATGACCGCATGCGTAGTGCTTACGAGGTCATCTACCGGCTGCATACCGGCGAAAGCCTCTGGTGGTTGGGCCTGCTCCTCGGCGTTTGCGCACTCAGCGTGCCGTTGATGAGCGTTACAGGTGCGCTGCTCTGGTGGTGCCGTTGCCAGTCAATGCCGAAAATCCGTCATAACAGTGGCGCACAAACCGCCGACACGGTGATTCTGGTTGGGAGCGAAAGCAACAGCACGTGGGGGTTTGCAAAGACCTTGCATAACGCCTTGAGTCGAGCTGGCCATCGGGTACATACCGCGACCATGAACCAGCTCAAGGCTGAGTATCGTAGCGCGCAGCGTCTGTTCATCCTGACGGCCACAACCGGCGACGGCGATGCACCCGCCTCTGCCTCACGGTTCTTGAAGCGATTGGCGAATGTCCGCGTAAAATCTGATTTGGGTTTCGCTGTACTGGGATTTGGCGATCGGCAGTTTCCGAAGTTTTGTCAGTTTGCCAAGGACACTCAGGCCGCTCTACTTGCTTCAGGTTGGTCGCAGTTGTTTGAGCTTGAAACCATCAATCGCCAGTCACCTCAGGAGTTCACACGTTGGGGCACCGCCGTCGGCCGATCAATGGGTCATGAACTGACGTTTGTACACACCCATCTTCTGCCTGCCACCACAACCTTGGCGTTGGTGGATCGCATGGAGTACGGCGAGCAAGTGAACGCGCCAACCCATATTCTGCGTTTCAAAGCGCTAACCCCTTCTCTCGCGGCGGGTGGGTTCAAGCGCCTGCGAAAAGGAGGCGACCTGCCCCATTTCGAAGCAGGTGACTTGGTAGGAGTTTTGCCGCCCGGCTGCCTGGTACCGCGATTCTACTCACTGGCCAGTGGATCGGATGACGGTGTTTTAGAAATTTGTGTGCGCAAACACGAAGGTGGTTTGTGCTCCGGCCTCCTCCATGACCTGCCGGTGGGGGCTCGGATTGAAGCCTTCATACAACCCAATCCTGATTTTCGCCCCGCGGCTGGAAAAAAGCCGGTAATTCTCATCGGTGCCGGTACGGGAATCGGTCCTTTAACGGGGTTTATCCGCAACAACAAAGCCAGGCACCCAATGCATCTGTATTGGGGTGGACGTCATCCGGCGTCAGACTTCCTCTATGAGTCCGAACTCAACTGCTATTTGGCGGATCAACGTCTCACTCGGTTACGAGTCGTATTTTCCCAAGCGCATGAGCGTAGCTATGTGCAGGACCGGCTCATCGCCGATGCCCTGGCATTACGCCGACTGATTGAAAAAGGCGCCCATGTGCTGGTGTGTGGAAGTCGCGAAATGGCCAAAGGCGTGATGAGCGCCCTGGATGAAGTGCTGGCCCCTCTCAACTTGAGCGTGCTGACGCTCAAAGCACAAGGGCGTTATCGTGAAGATGTCTACTGACCCCCACGAGCCTTCATCCTTGCAGCGCTATAGCCTGAACGGGGAGACAATGGGCACCCGTTACAGTGCGTTGTTTTATGCCGAACCACAGTTAGATGAGGCCACCCTCAACAAGAGCCTGTTTGCGACCGTCGACAATGTGGATCAACAGATGTCGACCTGGAAGGCGCAGTCCGCTCTCAACCGTCTCAACATGGCACCTGAACAGCAATGGCTACCCGTACCTGACGAACTGGCCATGGTCCTGGCAACTGCTCTGCGTGTGGGCCGTCAATCCAACGGTGCGTTTGATATCGCGGTGGGTGATCTGGCCAATGCCTGGGGCTTCGGGCCCGGCAAACAGCAACCTGCCGCAGAGCAAATCAGCGCACGGGATCGCCAGGCGCGGACGCCCGCCACTCAAGCATTGGAGATTGATACGATGCGCAACCTGGCCCGTAAACGCTCAGCGACCACCCTCGATCTTTCGGGCATCGCCAAAGGTTTCGCGGTGGATGAAATGGCACGCTGCCTCGATGGCTGGGGGATGACGAACTACCTGGTGGGAATCGATGGCGAAATGCGCGCACGTGGGGTCAAGCCGAATGGACAGCCTTGGGTAGTCGCCATTGAAAGACCCCGCCGTGGCGTTCGTGAAGTTATGGGGGTGATGGAAATCAGCGATGCGGCGATTGCCACGTCCGGGGACTATCGACACTGGATCGAGGTTGCTGGTCAGCGATACTCACATACGATGGACCCCGCTCTCGGTGCGCCCCTGTCCAACTCACTCGCCGCTGTGACAGTGGTTGCCTCCACCTGCATGCTTGCCGATGCATGGGCCACCGCATTGATGGTCCTGGGTGAAAAAGCCGGTCCCGAGCTGGCGCAGGAGCGTGGCATGGACGCATTGTTCGTACTGCATGATGGCGAGCAGTTCAGGGAAATATCGGTTGTTGCTGGACGCCTCCAGGCGCAGATTGAAGTTCGCTGAAACGACCCGGCCACCGGTTCATTTTAACGGGCAGGTTTTTAATCGGCATTGACTCAACGACAGTGAGTAGATTTCAAAGATGAAGTTCTTTCGCAAACACGCCGAGTCCCATAAACATGATCGGATCGGCTGGCTTAGAGCCTCGGTACTGGGCGCCAACGACGGCATTGTATCGACTGCCAGTCTGTTGATCGGGGTTGCCGCAGCCAATGCCACCCACAGCACGTTACTCGTCACTGGTATCGCCGGGCTGGTGGCGGGTGCAATGTCGATGGCGGCAGGAGAATACGTCTCCGTGCACTCCCAGGCGGATACCGAACGGGCTGATCTTTTGCGCGAACAAACAGAGCTTGAGACGGCGCCGGTTGCTGAGCATAGGGAGTTGGCAGCCATCTACATGGGTCGTGGCGTTGAACCCGAGCTCGCCAGAAAAGTCGCAACGCAACTCATGGCGCACGATGCACTGGGATCACATGCACGCGACGAACTGGGCATTTCTGATGTGCTCAGCGCAAAACCGCTGCAGGCGGCATTGTCCTCGGCGGTCAGTTTTATTGTTGGCGCCGCATTGCCGCTGGGTGTAACCATCCTCGCACCGACTCACAGTGTGATCCCGTGGATATCGGGCATGTCACTGATATTCCTGGGCACATTGGGGGGTATTGCCGCCAAGGCTGGCGGCGCCAATCTTCTGATGGGCGCATGGCGGGTGACGCTGTGGGGCGCGCTGGCGATGGGCATTACTGCTGCAGTAGGTATTTCATTCGGTGCGGTTGCCTAGCGTTTATATGAAATGTACTTGAATACCGCGCGGTCACGGTCGCCGACGAATGGCAGGACTTGGGGTTTCGGGCTGCCTTACTGGCGACGCTTAACTTGATATGGATCATATCGTGGCACTTCGGCGCGCTGTAGGTTGAAAAAACCAAAGCCTCCCGCCAGACCGCCTGCACGCCTTATTTTCGTTCGTTTCAACGACTATACCGACCCTCTGTGCACCGCGTGGCATTACCAGTGTTGTCCTCACCCGTTGGAGATTGCCATGCATACCTCATTGAAGTTGATCCTCGCAGCCCTGCTCGTGAGCAGCCCACTCTTGGCCTCGGCCGTCGATGAGCACCACCCGGAGCAGAACTCGACCGAACCCGCTCAAACCAGCGCACCAGCCACACCGATGCAGAACAAAGCCATGGCCGAGCAAATGCAGAAAATGCAGGCTGCACACGACAAAGTCGCCGCCGCCAAAACCCCTGCCGAGCGGCAGGCTGCCATGCAGGAGAGCCTGAAGACGATGAAGGACGGCATGACCATGATGCATACAAACTGTAATGACATGGGTATGTCCGGCAACAAGGACGGTATGGGAATGATGAACATGATGATGAAAATGATGGATCAGCAGTCGAGCATGATGAAGATGCCGATGAGCAAGTGATGCGGACAAACCTGAGTGGATCTCACCTGTGTCCATTAAGCGGGTCGTCATTCTTCTGATCTAAATCAATTCCCGGCAGGTCATTCACGTAGAAATTGAGAATCAGTGTTCGCAATGCCGCATTCGCGGTGAGCGCGAAATCTCTCGTCTCGTGGAGGCTTCCTATGGCTACGCACCTGCATGGCATGCAACCGGTAATCCCGACCGTTTCACCTCGTCCACTCGCAGGAAGCTTACCGAAACTGGAGCCCAAACGTCTGTCTTTGAGCCTGTTAATCGCCCTGGTGGTCGGTTCGATGATCGGCAGCGGCATTTTCAGTCTGCCCCAGAACATGGCCGCCAGCGCTGGTGCCGGCGCGATCCTGATTGGCTGGTTGATCACGGGCGTCGGCATGCTGTCACTGGCGCTGGTCTATCAAACCTTGTCCAACCGCCAGCCCGAACTGGACAATGGCGTGTTCGCTTACGCCCGCGCATTAGGCGGTGAATTCCTCGGTTTCAACTCGGCCTGGGGTTACTGGATCAGTGCCTGGATCGGTAACGTCAGTTACCTGGTGATTCTATTCGCGGCGCTGAGTTACTTCTTTCCGATGTTCGGTGAAGGCAATAACAAAGCGGCCATTGCTGCGGCATCCCTGGTGCTCTGGTCCTTGCACTGGATGATCCTGCGGGGCATGCGCACCGCAGCGCGGGCGAATGCGCTCACGACCCTGGCCAAGATTGTACCGTTGCTTCTGTTTATAGGCTTGGTGTTTGCGGCCTTCCAGCGCGAGACGTTCATGGTCGACTTCTGGGGCGCGCCTGCTCTGGGCAGCACTTTGGACCAGGTCAAAAGCACGATGCTGGTGACCGTCTGGGTGTTTATCGGCATCGAGGGGGCCAACGTGTTCTCCGCCCGTGCGGCAGAACGTGCAAATGTGGGACGTGCCACTGTCATCGGTTTCGCCCTCACCTTATTGCTACTGATTGCGGTGTCCCTGCTGTCACTGGGCATTCTCAGACAACCGGAACTGGCCGCCCTGAAAAATCCGTCGATGAGTGGCGTGCTTGAAGCAGTAGCCGGTCCCTGGGGTGCGATGCTGATCAGCATCGGCCTGATCATCTCGGTCGGCGGTGCCCTGCTCGCCTGGACGCTGCTGGCGGCAGAGTCCGTTTTCACACCGGCCAAAGAAAAGGTCATGCCGGGGCCACTGGCCCTGGAGAACACCCATGGCGTGCCTGCCAATGCGCTATGGATTACCAACGGTTGTATTCAGCTGTTCCTGCTGCTGACGCTGTATTCGAGTGCCAGTTATCTGGTCCTGATCTCCCTTGCCACCTCGATGATTCTGCTGCCATACCTGTTCAGCGGTCTGTATGCATTGAAGCTGACGTGGCAGGGCGCGACTTACGCAGGACACAAAGCCTTGCAACTGCGCGACATGACTATCGCATCGGTTGCAACGCTGTATTGCCTGTGGCTGCTGTTCGCCGCCGGACCTAAATACATGCTGCTCAGTGCCCTGCTCTATGCCCCCGGCTCACTGATTTACCTGGCCACCAAACGGGCTCGCCAGGGACAGGCGCTGAACGGCTTTGAGTGGGGACTATTGATCGTTATCTGGGCGGCAGCAGCCTTCGCTGGCTGGATGTTGTGGTCAGGGAAGCTGGCGCTGTGAAGCCTGGCGGCACAGTTGATGCGGGGGCTGAAGGCAAGTCAGGACGACGGGAGGCGATCTTCAAAATACCCAAACGCTACACAGCCCCTTATTTTTTGCGCCGAGTGTCGCAATGTAATGAGCGACAGATTCGGCATCGGCGTCAGACAGCGAATGAGTGACCTGCTTCACTACCGCCATCAGCAATACAGTCTCTTGAACTATGATTAATCAATCGGCTCTCGACGGGAAACTGCTATGCAGACGCTACCTGCAAGTCGCCGCCAATGACATCGTCGAATGCAACGCGCCTCCCTACGAAGTGGCGTTTTGCATCGAAGCTCTGCGTCATGGTGCCGCCCACTGACGGCGTACCCTGCATCATATGGACGATGCTGCGCTCAACGCACACTGGATATGCCTCGCTTTCGCGAGATGGGCAACGCAGGTGAAAATGACCTGCGCAGGAGCACTGACATGTACGGAAAAATCATGGTGTGTATCGACGGCAGCGTCGCGTCGCTCTTGTGCCGGCTCGCGCCCCGTCCGATCCTGTGGGCGTCAGCCACAGGCGGTGGGTTGCTTATATGAGCCGCTCGATCCGGCTTCTGGTGTGCGCTGTACTGGTGTGCATCTGCGGGCTTGCCTTGGGAGCGGACGGCACCGCGCAGAGCGCCGGAACGCGCGTCCCGATCCTCGTTTACCACCGCTTTTCGCAGACGCTGGACGACTCGATGACCGTGCGCATGAGCACCTTCGAAACCCAGCTACGCTTCCTGCACGAGCATGGTTACCACATTGTGCCACTGCGTGAAGTTGTCGACTGGCTGCGGGATCCGAATGCGACGTTACCGGAGAAACCGGTGGCGATCACCGTCGACGACGGGCATCGTTCGGTATTCGAAAAGCTGCTGCCCATCGTGCTGCGCGAGCGTTTTCCGGTCACGCTGTTCATCTACCCATCGGCGATCTCGAACGCGTCCTATGCGCTGACCTGGGAGCAATTGCGTACCTTGAGACAGACCGGGCTCATGGACATCCAGTCGCATACGTACTGGCATCCCAATTTCAACGTTGAGCGCAGACGCCGTACGCCGGCGGATTTCCAGCAATTCGTCCGCACACAACTCGACAAATCGCGTCGACGTATCGAGTCGCAAACCGGCGCACATGCCGACATGCTCGCGTGGCCGTTCGGCATCTACGATGACGAGTTGATCGCGCTCGCCTCTGACGAGGGTTACATAGCAGCCTTCACCCTGGACGCGCGCAAGGCAGACCGGCATGCGCGGCTACTCGCACTGCCGCGCTTTCTGATGATCGATGCCTATGGCGCAAGGGCGTTCGCGCACCTGCTCGGCGAACCGAACACTCTGCCGATGCCCGCAGCGGGGAACGCACGATGACCTTCATCCGCGCATTGAGACACTATGCGATCCCGGCGCTGCTCGCCGTCGCTGCCCTGCTGACCGAGCGAGGCGCCTTGGCCGTCACCGGCGTCGTGCTCGACTCAAGCACGCAGAATCCGGTCGCCGACGCAATCATCACGACATCGGCCGGCGTGATGCGGACCGACGAACACGGGCAGTTCGAAACCGCTCAGGCGGTCGAGAGCGTCGCGGCCCGCGCCCCAGGGTATCTGCGCACCGAGGCTAAGGTATCCGGCGAAACGCCCGTGACGCTCGCATTGACCCCGTTTCGCCCGAAAGCTCTCTATCTGTCGGTGTTCGGCGTGACCAGCGCGACGCTGCGCAACAAGGCCGTCAGCCTTGCCGAAAGCACCGAGATCAATGCATTCGTGATCGACGTCAAGGGCGATCGCGGCATGACGCCGTATCGCAGTGCGGCGCGCGAGGCGATCGGCGCGGCGGCCCGCGTGATCAAGCGCGCACCACAGGAACAGGACTTTCCGGCGCTGCTCGCCAGCCTGCATGCGCAACATTTGTACCTGATCGCGCGCATTGTGGTGTTCAAGGATGATCCACTCGCCGACGCGCATCCGGAGTGGAGCGTGCATACCGCAGAAGGCCAGCCGTGGCGGGATAGCGAGAACCTGCAATGGATGGATCCGTTTTCGCAAGACGTATGGCAGCACAATCTCGATGTCGCCGAGGAAGCTGCGCGGATGGGCTTCGACGAGGTCCAGTTCGACTATGTACGCTTTCCCGACAAGAGCGGGCTCCGCTTTGCCCTCTCGAACACCCGGCGCAACCGGACCGCGGCGATCGTCGGCCTCCTGCAGGCCGCGCGCGCACGGCTCGCGCCCTACAATGTTTTTGTTTCCGCGGACATCTTCGGCTACGTATGCTGGAATCTCGACGATACCGCGATCGGCCAGCAAATCGAATTGCTGGGTGAGCCGCTCGACTATATTTCGCCGATGCTCTACCCGTCCGGTTTTACCTGGGGGCTCCCGGGCTTGACCGACCCGGTCACCGATCCCGGCCAGATCGTCAGGCGCTCCCTGGCGGAGGCGATGAAGCGCACCCGTCTGCCGGGCGTGCGTTTTCGTCCGTGGCTGCAGGCCTTTCGCGACTATGCGTTCGATCATCGCCCGCTTGACGCGGCGGCGATCAGTGCGCAGGTAAACGCCGCCGACGCAGCCGGCACCGATGGATGGATGTTATGGAACCCACGCAATCACTACGACGCCGCCGATTTGCCGCACCGTTGATCGGTGCGCTGCAATGCTGGGCGATGCTGGTTGGAATAGCGGCGGCGCAGATCGCGGGAGCCGCCGATTTCGATGCGGCGGCGCGCCTGCAAGCCGCACAGATCGTCGAGGGGCAGATCGCCGCCGGACGCGTTCCGGGTGCCGTCGTCCTGATAGGGGACGCCACGCACGTGCTCTATCGCCAAGCCTTTGGACAACGCGCGACGACGCCCGCCCCCGAGCCGATGACGCTGAGCACCGAATTCGATCTCGCGTCGCTGACCAAGGTCATCGCGACCACCACGGCAATTATGCAACTGGCCGAAGCCGGCCGCATCGACCTGAACGCACGCGTTGCACAGTATTGGCCGGCCTTTGCGGCATTCGGCAAAGACGCGGTGACGGTGCGTGACCTGCTTGCGCACACCTCCGGGCTGCTGCCAGACCTGCCTGTGCGACCACTGCATCCGGGCCGCGAAGGCGTGTTGAGCGCCATCGCGGCGCAGCATCTGCGTAGCGCGCCAGGTGAGCGTGTCATCTACAGTGACCTGAATTTCGTGGTGCTTGGCGAACTGGTCGAGCGCATCACGCACCGCCCGCTCGACGCGTATTGCCAAGCTTACATCTTCGGGCCGCTCGGTATGCGTGACACGCTCTTTGTGCCGGACGCCGGGCGAGCAGCCCGCAGTGCGCCGACACTCGCGAACAAGGCCGGTATCCGCCGTGGTCGCGTGCATGATCCGACGGCCGAATGGATGGGCGGCGTCTCTGGCAACGCCGGGCTGTTTTCCACCGCGGATGACCTCGCCCGCTTCGCGCAGATGATGCTCAACGAAGGGCGCGCGGGCGGCCTGCAGATTCTGCGGCCAGCGAGCATCGCCGCGCTCACGAGTGCCGCCTCGCCGCTCGCGACTCCACCGTGGCGCGGACTCGGCTGGGACCTGGCCGCACCGTTCGCGTCGAACCATGACCGTCTGCCGCCGATTGGCCTGATCGGCCACACCGGATACACCGGCACGGGCCTGTGGATCGATCCGCTGACGCGCCAATTCATCGTTATCCTGACCAACCGCGTGTACCCGGACGACAGCGGTGACGCCCGACCGCTTCGTGCGCAGTTGCTCGCGCTGCTGGCAAGCAGGGCCGCGCCTGCGAGCGTCGAGCAAATCGGCCGGTTGCTGCCGTCGGCGTTGCCGGCGCTGCGTGCCGCCGATCGCCTGCCGACCTCGACGGGCCCGGTGCAGACCGGCATCGACGTGCTCGAGACGCAGCAGTTTGCGCCGCTCGCCGGCATGCGCGTGGGTTTGATCACCAATCGCAGCGGCTTTGACGCCGAAGGCAGACGCACCATCGACGTACTCGCACACGCGCCAGGCGTCAGGCTGGCAGCGCTGTTTTCGCCGGAACATGGGCTGAACATCGACATGGACGAGCGGGTCGGCGACACACTCGACGCGGCGACGGGCCTCACCGTACACAGTCTCTACGGCGCAGCGCGGCGCTTCCCGGCCGGTTCGCTCTATGGACTGGATGCGCTGATCTTCGACATTCAGGATGCCGGCGTGCGCTTTTTCACCTACGAAACGACGCTTGGCTACGCACTCGAGGCCGCAGCGGCGCGGCGCATTCCGCTGTTCGTGCTGGACCGGCCGGATCCGCTCGGTGCGCAGCGATTCGGCGGGCCGGTGCTGGAGAGCCGCCACCAATCGTTCACCGGCTATTTCCCGGCGCCGCTGCAGCCCGGCATGACGGTCGGCGAGCTGGCGGGTCTGTTCAACCGCAACAAGCACATTGGCGCGGATCTGCGTGTTGTGCCGATGCAGGGCTACCGGCGCGCGATGACCTTCGCCGACACCGGTCTCGGTTGGGTGCCGCTATCACCGAACTTGCGCACGCTGCCCCAGCTTGACCTATACCCGGATGTCGGTTTGCTCGAAGGTGCGAATCTGAGTGTGGGGCGCGGCACACCGCATCCGTTCGAGTGGATCGGCGCGCCGTGGATCAACGCGACTCAGCTCGCAAGCACGCTGAATGCGCTTGACGCCGGCGCGCATTTCGAGCCGGTTGACTTCGTTCCCACCGAGTCAACCTGGCGCGGTCAGCTCTGTCATGGCGTGAGCATCACTCGCGACACGGCGCCCGCGCGACGTCCCGTAGCAAGCCTGGGATTGGCGCTGCTCGTCACACTGCACGCGCTCTATCCCGACACGTTCAATCTTGCTGCGACCCGCGATTCGATCGGCTCGCAAACCGTGTGGCAAGCGATTCGCGACGGCGCAGCACCTGACGCGGCGCAAGCGCGCGACGCGGCATCGCTTGAGCACTTCGCACGACTACGGCAGGAGAACGTGCGCTATTGACGATCACGATCACGCCAACCGCCTGGCCCATCCGCTCGCTCAGCCCCTGAAAATGTCGAATGGCTCGATTCTGAGCACCTTGCGTATTCCACATAACTGGAACCCCCCGCAATCAAAAGTACCAGACCAAATGCCAGCCCCAGGTACCAGAAAGTGATGAACGTTTCAGACTGTCAAGACTGCGGCTTTACAATCATCAAACTGCACGGAGCCCGGTTCAGCGTGCTCTCGGCGGTACTGCCGATAAATACGTTTATTCCCCGATGGTGCACGGTTCCCAGAACAATCATGTCGAATGCATTACTCACTGCGAAACGCTCGATCATCTTGTGGGGAATTCCGGTCAGCAGATGCCGTCGCGCTGGTGGAACCCCATAGCGTTCGGCAAGCGTCTCAAAGGCTTCCTCCTGGGCGTCGCTGACGGCGTCCCCCAAGCTTTCTTCTATGGTCAGTGTTTGTATGTTCACCCCGGAGTCGCCTGTCACAGTCCAGCCACTGACATTGAGCAGGTGCAACTTCGCTCCACAGGATGAGGCCAGCGCCGCAGCCATGCCGAGGATCCGGTCATTGAGGCCCTGCGTCAGCTCTTCAAGATGGGAAAGGTCGATAGCCGCCAGTATTTTCAAGGGCAACGGGTTTCTTGCATCGGTAACCAGGTGCAAGAGGGCCGGACAGTCGCGCAGCAGTAACCAGTCCAGAGGCCTGTAGAAAACCCGCTTGAATGCCGACACGCGCTGTACATCCTTGATCACGATGTCCGCATGAAAGTCATTCACGTACTCAAGTACCTCCTCGATACTCGGTTTGGCCCAGATCACTTCTGTGGTCACATTCAGCCCCTTGCACTGCCCAAACCGGGCTTGCTGCTCAAGCCAGTGACGATGCACCTGCAAGTACCCCTCGCGTGCCTGTGCCATGGCCTCAGGGTCAAACAGGCCCGCGACAGCCAGTGCTTCGACATAGTCGAACGCGACGATATGCAACATCGCGCCTGTCGCTCTTGCCAGGGACTCTGCCCGATCCAACGCAGGAGTACGGGACATCTCGCTCGGGGTGATCAACAGTAAACGGCGAATTTCAAACATCACACACCTCGTCTGCAGACGTGTTATCAGTTGAGCGCGATGAACAGCACCCTGTGCTGACGATCCATCAGCAAACGAATCGATGAAAAAGCAACACTGATGAACTTCGATAGTGAGCGGCAGGCGTTGAATGAGGTTGATAAAAATCACATAAACCGCTCGTCGTGCTCTAAAGGCAGAGCATGCCCCGCTTACAAACGCTTTACTGATAAAGCTCAAGGAACCGCGCCCATCAAGGCGTAGGAATGGATCAATCCTTGCCGTGATCGGTGCCTGGATCGGCACAGGAGCTCGCACTTTCGAGGTTCGTCATGCTTGCAGTAACGCTGATCAATACGCTGGTGGTGATCGTGGCGGTAATGATCCACTACGAATGTCTGTCACGCCTGAACGACTGGCTACCCAGACTTAAGGTCTGGAGCCGATTCAGAATCGTGCTTGGCGTATTCGGTGCGCTGCTGGGCCATGTGCTGGAAGTCTGGTGCTTCGCACTGGTTTATTACCTGATGGCCGGCTCTGGCGAGTGGGGAAGTCTGAAGGGCAACTTTGACGGCTCGTTCATGGACTGTGTGTACTTTTCTTTCACCACCTTCACCACGATCGGTTTCGGCGATATATCCCCCATGGGAAAACTCAAGTACCTGACTGGACTGCAGGCACTGACCGGCCTGGTACTCATCTCCTGGACCGCATCGTTTCTGTTTCTCGAGATGCAGAGGTACTGGAAAGGCAAATGACGTTTTCCCGCTTCCTGTTGCCAATGACATCTTGAGCGAGGAGCCTCTTCGGGTTCGCGTCTTCGCATCTGGATCATCAGCGTCCCCATCCCCGTTCGTCGCCCCTCCCCTATAGCGCTCAAATGAAGTGTTTGTCTGGACTCACAACGCCTATGCTGTGTTCATCCGCTGAGGGGGCTGCATGTCACCGTCTGAGGTTCGACCACTTCAAGTTCACTATCTCAAGGCTGCCTGCTCAAACTGCAGTGTGTTGGAGTTGTGCCTGCCGATTGGTCTGAGCGGCCAGGAAGTCGAGCGGCTGGACATCTTGATCGCCCAGCGCGTGAAAGTTAAAAAAGGCGCAGCGTTGTACCGCACAGGCGATCCATTACGCTCGCTTTACGCGGTACGCATAGGCTTTTTCAAAACCAGTGTGCTGTCACTTGATGGCCGCGAGCAGGTCACCGGCTTTCAAATGCTCGGCGAGATGCTAGGCCTGGATGCCATCAGTGCAGAGCAGCACGCCTGCAATGCTTTCGCCCTTGAGGACAGCGAGGTTTGTCCCATCCATTTCGCCCAGCTGGAGAAGCTCGCCCATGAGCTGCCTTCACTTCAGCACAATCTGAACAAACTCCTGAGCAGGGAAATCGTCCGCGATCACAGCATGCTGATGATGATGGGCAACATGAGCTCGGACGAACGCCTGGCGGCTTTTCTGCTTAACCTGTCTCAGCGGTTCAGTATTCGCGGTTACTCATCCACGGAGTTTGTCCTGAAGATGCGGCGCGAAGAGATTGGCTCCTACCTTGGACTGCGTCTGGAAACCATCTGCAGAGGCATTGCCCATCTGAGGGATCAGGCACTGGTCGAGGTATCGGGCCGTAACGTCAAAATCCTCGATATGGACGGGCTCAAGCATCTGGTCGCCGGCTGTCACCGGGACACGCCTCTCTAGAAGTGACGCCGCTGGAGGCCACCGTCAAGGGTGGCTGTGTGATTTGCGCCGGCATCCATATGATGCGACACCCCCGCGCACTCCCTGACTGCCAAACCCGGTGACCTGACCGCCAGAATACTCCCGGGCACCGAATAAAGGGCCCGTTCGATGGTGCTACCGATTAACCGATCAAATCCGACCCGGTGAACAGTGCCCATCACCACCACATCGGCCATGTACTCTTCGACAAACGCACTCAGCACCGGAACTGGCTGGCCCATGACGAAGTGCCGGCGCTCGGGCGGTATACCGTAGCGGTCGGCCAGAGTCACGAACGCCAGGTGCAGGGACTCACGCAGCTCATCGATGTAATCCACGCCCCATCCACCGCTGACCAATGGTGCATCGCCATTGAAGGCTGGCGACAGGTCATAGGCGTACAGCAGATGCAGCGGTGCATCGCACTGCAGGGCAAGGTCGTTCGCGGCCTGAATGATGGTGTCGTTGAGGCCACTGATTTGGGTTTGCGGATCGAAGGGATCCACCGCCGCCACGATCCGCTGAGGCAAACCGTAACGAGCCTGGTTGACCAGGTGCACCGGCACCGGGCATTCGCGCAGCAGGTGGCAATCGAGTGGCGTGATAAACACCCGTTTGAGCACAGGCTCCAACGTGGCGTCCTTGATCAGCAGGTCAGGCTTGAACTCCTCGACATGCTTCAGGATATCCAGCAGCGGATGGGTCGTGAAAACCACCTCGACCGTGACCTTTAGCCCTTGACCGCTCAGCCGCTGGATTTCTTCCGACAACCACCGGCGATAGCGGCGCAGATAGCTCTGATAAGCCGCCTCGTCGATTTTTTCTTCCCACAAATGGATGATCGGCACCGGCTCGACAAAGGCGCATACGTCCAGCGCCGCCCCGCTCGCCTTGGCCAGGGCGACAGCGCGCAGCAAGGCGGGAGACTGATGCAGAGTTCGGTCGGCAATTAGCAGCACACGTTGATATTGACCCATGACACACCTCAGCTCGGCACCGGTCGATCCCGCCGGCATGTTCCAAGACTGCACCCATTCCACAGTCACTGGGGTTGATTTACATCAAATTCGAGCGATTGAGCACGCCCCGCCGAGTGTCTGATCCAGATCAGATTTGCTCACCGTCATCAGCGTAAAACAGTATGAACCGCGTGGCCTCTTGTTGCCGCACGCGAACCTTTTACGCTGGATGGAGGATCGCACCATGCTTAATGTCAAAGACCACAACGATCGGGCCGCAGCCGTCTATGCTGCAGTCTCCGGACACTACTGGATTGAAGCACTCACGGACGGACGGCATGTACTGATCCGGCCGCTGACGGAAAAAGACCGCGAGCGCGAGTACGCCTTCATCAAGCGCTTGTCCCCCGAATCCCGGCATATGCGTTTTCTCGCACAAATCAACGAGCCGGGTGCGGCCATGCTCGATCAGTTGATGGACATCGACTGTAAGCAGCGCATGGCTTACATCGCGCTGGTCCATGAGAACGGCAAATTGATCGAAATCGGCGTCAGCCGCTACGCGGCCACAGGGGAACATGAGTGCGAATGCGCCATCAGCGTCGCCGATGAGTGGCAGCACCTGGGGCTGGGGACGATGTTGATGGAGCATTTGATCAGGACTGCCCACAAGAACGGATTTCGTCAGATGTATTCCATCGATGCCTCAAGCAATGTCCCTATGCGTGATTTGGCAAAATCCCTGGGGTTTGAAACCCACATCGATCCTGACGATACCCGGCAGGTCATTCACCGTCTCACCCTATAAAGAAATCGCTCCCCGGAGGGCCGGACATCCAACAAGGTGTCCGCCCACATCGCCAGCGTCAGTAATACCGTATCCCTGCCTCGAAAAACTCCATCACGGCGTAATAGCGACCTTCATCACCCCGTCACGTTGCTGGGCAAACAGCTCATAAGCCGCTTCGATATCGTCCAGTTTGAAACGGTGGGTCACCAGTGGTGACAGATCGACAGCGCCGCTGGCCACCACCGCCATCAAGCGGCGCATACGCTCTTTGCCGCCGGGGCACAGCGTGGTCACGATGCTGTAATCCCCCAGACCAGCAGCAAAAGCATCCAGCGGAATTCGCAGATCGCTGGAGTACACCCCCAGGCTGGACAGCCGGCCACCGGGACGCAGTACCCGCAGGGCGGACTCGAACGTGCCCTGGGTTCCCAGCGCTTCAATGGCCACATCGACCCCCCGACCATCGGTCAGGGCCATGATCTGCGCAACTACATCGCCATCCTTGAAGTTGACCACATGGGACGCCCCCAAGCGTCGGGCAACGCTCATCCGCTCGGCCACGGCGTCGACGCCGATGATCGTGGTCGCGCCTTTAAGGCGCGCACCGGCCACTGCACACAGCCCGATCGGCCCGAGGGCAAATACCGCCACCGTATCGCCAATACTCACTTCGCCCCGCTCCGCCCCGGAAAAACCGGTGGACATGATGTCCGGGCACATCAGCACCTGTTCATCACTGAGGCCGTCCGGGATCGGACACAAATTGGCCAAGGCATCCGGCACCAGCACGTACTCGGCCTGGCAGCCATCGATGATGTTGCCGAACTTCCAGCCACCCGTGGCCCGGAAGCCATGACGGGTGTCCGGACCATCCTGTGATGCACAACCGCACAGGCAGGCATAACTTTGGCCGCTGGGGGTGATTGCCCCGGCGATTACCCGCTGCCCTTCAGTAAAACCGCGCACCTGGGAGCCGAGGCGTTCAATAACGCCCACCGGTTCATGACCGACGGTCAAGCCTTTGGCCACGGGGTACTCGCCGCGCAGGATATGCACGTCAGTGCCGCAGATTGTCGTCGTGGTGATACGGACCAGCGCATCCAGTGGGCCGATTTCGGGGATCGGTTTGTCATCAAGGACGATCCGGTTCTTCTCGACGAATATCGCCGCTTTCATCATTGCCATGACCATCTCTCCTGGCCCTGTACAGGGGCTTGAATTGAGCACAAACCTCAGACTGCGCCGGGGTCGCGGGCGAGAGATTGATCATGGTCAATAATTATCGGAAAGGACCCTGCACACGTGAAGGTGCACAGCAAAACCGACGGACGGCTCCGTACGGCAAGGTACGCAGCGCGCCATGGATTAATCTGTAGGTATCGGGAAACTCACCTTCGGACGGTGGCTGAAATGCTTGATGCTCCCAAGCCACAACAGAACCATCTGCTGGCAGCTCTTCCTGCGCAAGCGCTGGAGCGCTTGTTGCCCTACCTCGAACTGATCACCCTGCCGCTCGGCAAGGTGCTCTACGAGTCCGGAGATGCCTTGCGGCACGTCTACTTCCCCACCGACTCCATCGTATCCCTGCTGTATGTGATGGAAAACGGCGCATCGGCGGAAATTTCGGTGGTCGGCAATGAAGGCTTGATCGGCATCGCCGTATTCATGGGCGGCGAAAGTACGCCAAGCCGGGCGATCGTCCAGAGTGCCGGGCATGCGTTCCGGTTGCCCGGCCAGCGACTCAAGGATGAGTTCAACCGCCACGGGGAGATGCTCCTGTTGATGTTGCGCTACACCCAGGCGTTGATCACGCAGATGGCCCAGACCGCGGTGTGCAACCGACACCACTCCATTGATCAACAATTGTGCCGGTGGTTGCTGCTGTCTCTCGATCGCCTGCAAGACAATCAACTGATCATGACCCAGGAATTGATCGCCAACATGCTCGGCGTACGCCGCGAAGGCGTGACCGATGCCGCCGGCAAGCTGCAACGCCTGGGTGTTATCGAATACAGCCGTGGCCACATCAAGGTGCTGGACAGGGCCGTGCTCGAGCAACTGAGTTGCGAGTGCTACGCCGTGGTCAGAAAAGAAACCGAGCGCCTGCTGCCCTACGTTCCGGTAAAACCGACTCGCTGACTGCCAGCGCCCCACGCCTGCGTGTTCTAGCGAACAGACCGCCCTGCCGGCGTCGCCCACACTTAAAGCATGAGACGGCTCGGCACCTGTCCCGCCCAACCCGGGCCCACTGTGCTGCAGGATGCTCGTGTGCCAAATACAACAGGACGGCCAGTAGAAAACCGACTACTCCAGGGGCTGTCGAAAATTGACTACGGCCGGCTGGAGGCGCAGTGCGATAACGTCGAACTGACTTTTGGCACCGTCCTGTGTGAACCGGGCCATCCGATCCTGCATGTGTACTTCCCGCAAACAGCGTTCATCTCTCAAGTGGTTACGCTGTACAGCCACCCTCCTCTTCAAATGGGCCTGATCGGTAATGAAGGGATGCTGGGGGCAACGCTTGCTCTGGGGGTGAATACCGCCCCGATGCGCGCCGTGGTGCAAGGCGCCGGCACGTGTCTGAGAATGAGTGGCTTACAGCTGCAGGTCGCACTGCGCGAGAGCCCGTTATTATTGCGCAGGCTCAATCAGTACCTGTACGTGCAGATGATGCAGCTCGCTCAAACCGCCGCCTGTACCCATTTTCATGAGATCGAGCCGCGTCTGGCGCGCTGGTTGCTGATGACGCACGATCGTGCGCATTCCAATCACTTTCATCTGACCCACGTGTCCCTGGCGAACATGCTTGGGGTTCGGCGCAGTGGCGTGACGCTGGCCGCCGGTGCGCTGCAACAGCGTGGATTGATCCGCTACACCCGCGGCGATATCACAATTCTTGACCGCAAGGGATTGGAAGCGGCGTCATGCGAATGCTATAGCGACACCCACTCGACTCCGTTATGACGCGGCTATCGCAGCAAGGGAAACGTCGCCGTAAACGTGGTGCCCCCTTCTATCGAGGAGGTCACCTTCACATCGCCGTGATGCGCTCTGACAATCTCTCTCACGATGAACAGGCCGAGCCCGACACTGCGCAGTCCCGCATTATCGTGACTGCCGCGAATCATCGGTTCAAACAGGTTGTCGAGCAGCTCCGAGGGGATCGGCGTGCCAAGGTTGTGCACGGCAATAGTCACCTGGTCCTCAAACCGCGAAGACACCGTGACCCCACCCTCAGCCGTGCCATAGGCCATCGCATTGGCAACCAGATTGCCAATAAGCTGGTAGAACCGGTCACTGTCGGCGAAGAATTTACCTTGGCCGACGCAGATATGGGTCAGCGTGTGTCCGGGGAACACCAGACTCAGCTCGCCCAGGCATTCGCCCACCAGATTGTGCAAATCAACCGGTTTGAGGGAAACCGCAATGCTTCGCCCGACTTGCCTCAGGGTGAAGTCCAGCAGGTCTGCCACCAGACGCTGCGCGCGCTCTGCTGCCTGCGTGATATGGCCGAGTATTTGTGCTTGTTTAGCAGGCAAGTCACGGCATCCGAGTAATTGCGAAGCCATTTTTATCGCCGCCAGCGGATTGCGCAAATCGTGACTGACAATCCCGATCAACTGTTCGGCGAACAGCGCCCGGTCTTCTGCCGCAGCATAGTTGCTACGTACCGCGTCCCGCGCAACGTCCAATGCGTGTTGGGCCTTGAGATTCGTTGCCAGATACCGATCAGCAAGCATGCGTGCAGCGAGAGGCCGGTCGTCAGTCTTGAACAGCCTCATCTCTTGAAACGTGCCGTGATACGTAATGCTGGGTTGCACGCTATTCACTCCAATGCACGTTCAGCGTTCCGACGGACTTACCATCGAGTGCAATCGTGTGGCGCTCTTCATGGCCATTGAAACTGGCAATAACCAGGTATTTGTTTGCCGGTAACTGAACGTACACGATGGGTCCGACCTGACTCAGCGACAACAACGGGCTACCTTTCTCACTCTGGATCACCACGTCGACATTGCTTTGGTACTGATTGCTCTTACCCGTTGAAAAGGTCATGTGAAGGTTATAGCCCTGGGTCTGGAGCAAGGCCTTTGACTCATCCAGGCCAATGCCGCCTGATATATAGTGGATGCCATTCTGTTCCTGCGGATCCAACCGTACGACCGACAAGTCCGTCGATTCTTCGGTGGCTGCATGCAGCACCACGGGAGACAAACCCAGCAACAGGGCCAGGGCGAGTCTTGAAAGCGTCAGTGAATGACTGAACATCATGATGGATTTCATATTTTCTCCGATAAATGACCAGCAGCAATCTGCCTGGCACTCAGCGTGCGCGTAGTAGCCAGATTGGGTCTGTGCGCTAGTGCACGGATACCTGTTTGTTTTATTAACAGGTTAATAACGAAAAATAGCGGTAGGCGAAGATGACGCTGTCGCGCTCCCACGGCGAATATCCCCCAACTATTCACCGCAACTGCTTGAGCGCTGGGTTGTTTATCGATCGGTGTCAGATTCTCCCTAGCAATAGCAACACAATCAGGACAATAACGACGACACCCAATAAACCGCTGGGCGCATAACCCCAACTTCGGCTGTGCGGCCATGTCGGAATGGCGACAAATAGCAGCACAATCAGCAAGATCAACAGTATGGTTCCCAAGCTCATGGCTTTTCTCCTTGAGTCTGCAAGTGGATGGTTTAAGTGCAGGCAGTGAGACCCTGATATGCGCACTGCATGCCAACAAATTGGCGTAAGTACCCGGTACGGTCTGTACGGCAACACACATATCGTCATTGTTTAGTTGGTCAGAGGCGCAGTAGTTGTTATTCCGCTTGTGCAACGTCTTTTGCGTTATTTAGATTGCACAGTGTGTGATGGCGTACAGAACGCTGCGACGATCAGGCACAGAATAAAAATAACAACAGAGCAGCCTTCGCTGCAGCAGGTATGACCATGAACACAATGACCGATTCCGCCCTGGTACAGCGCATTAATGCACAGTGCCATCCATTGTTACGCTACCTCCACAAGCTAAGTGGCGTACGTTATCTGGCAGTCTATGATGCAGGCGGCAGCTATGAGCTGAGCCCTATAAACGGCCACGCAAAACACGCGACCGACAGCGAGTTAGCCAATACGGAAGTCTGGGAGAGACTGCCATAGGCAGCCTCTCTAACCCAGTTGATCGATCATCACCGCGTTGCTGTTGTCGGGCTTACCGTTTGATCAGCGAAATCTTGGTGCCTTCAATGCTGACGCCCGCCATCAGGCCTTGCTGGTCAAAGACAAACGCATAAGCATCATCCTTCAATGTAGAACTCGACAGATTTTTCGCCAGCCCTTGATCAACCAGGACCACAGTCGGACCTACGCCAACTTCCCAGCCCTTGGTCTCACGGACATACTTAACCGCCTTGTCAGTCATCAGGAACACAGCATAAGCATAGGACTGGGCACCCGCCTGCAAGCCCCATGAACCGGTCACTGTGTTGTAGTAATTGTCTACTTTTGAACCGCTGAACATGACCCCCTCACCATAGCTGCCACCAAACACCAGACCCGCCTTGATAACTTTAGGGAACACCAGCACTGCCTTGGCAGTGCGCGACATGGTCTCGGCCAATGGATTAGCTTTGTAGAGTATTTGCAAGGCATGCCGGGAATCCTGGTCCAGATCCTGGGCCGTTGCGGCGCTTGCGGTATTGAGCAAGCCTGTTGAAGCCAGCGACAGGGTTGCGAGCGCGATAAATAGAAGTGAACGTAGTGAGGTTGTCATGGTTGTACTCCGATGCAAGCGATACAAACGATGCGGTAAGCCGATAACCAGCAGGATGGGCAGCCGCCGACTGTTCATTAGAGTGTAGTAGCGACCGGCCCGCGTCTGTTCGGTGGCGCACAATACCGGCGTCTGAAACGATTCAATCCTGGCGCAACCACTCGATAACCACCCGCGAGCTGCCCACGGCACAAAGACTGTGGGAGCGGGCTTGCTCGCGAAGAGGCCATCACCTTCAACATCTTGGTTGGCTGACACGCCGCCTTCGCGAGCAAGCCCGCTCCCACAGGTTCCGTGCGTGTATACCGGCCGGCAGTGGTGTCAGTCGAGGGCTACGCGGCCTTGCGTTGTGACCTACACCTGCGCCAGAATCCGCCGGCTTGCGCGCCTGGCACCGGGTCTCTATCGTTTCCGTGTCGCTGAATCTTCAGTGACCAGGTGTGAGAACCTGAAGAAATCAAAGCGCAAAAGCGCCCCAGAACCTATCGCAGAGTTTTTCTCTCTGCGAGAACGTTTTATGGCGGCTGTGCGTGGGAGACCCTCGGGTCTACCGGTTTCTTTGACTGCCGGTTTCTCACCCTGCGTACAGCTGCCACCCAAACCTGTGAGACGGTTCGTGGCAGCTCCTCAAGTCAAGGAGCTAGACAATGCCCCACCCTCTGCCTCTGAAAACCGCCGGCCTTACCCCGTTTTCCATCCACAACGATCAAGCCCTGTTCCGCGTCAACAGCGGCGTGCCGATCCGCGAAGCGCTGTCCCACGTTTCCAATTTGCTGCACCTGTCCAAGATGCTGGCCGAAGATGCTGCCATGGAACGCGGCACCGACCGTTATGCCTGGGCATCACATTACTTGCAGGAGATGAGCAAGGCGGTGATTGATGATGTGGTCAAAGTGCTGGGCGCGGCGGACGGCAAGCGCACCCAGTAGAAAGGAATAGCGTCGATCCCATCATTGTGATCCACGCATAACCTAATGTGGGAGCGAGCCTGCTCGCGATACGGTGTTTCATTCAACATCAATGCTGACCGACAGTCCGCTATCGCGAGCAGGCTCGCTCCCACAGGTTATGTGGTCTTTATCAGGCGTCGGCGGCTGCCGGTTTGCGCAGCGGATACAGCTGTTCGTCGAACTGCGACAGACGAGGAAACTCAAGGGGTTGTTCATCGCCAAGGTGCTCCAGCCGCAGGCGATAATCCTCAAGGAATGCCTGGCGCGCCTCATCGCTGATGTAAGGCACATGCCAGGCCACGAATGGTTCCAGCACGTCGAACCCGACGTAGGCCAGCGTGCCACGCAGGATCGGTCGCAGCATGTCCTGCAACGGGCCGTGAATCGCGTCCTCGCCGAACATGTGCTCACGTCCGCCGAGGGTTACGCTCACCAGGGCTTTCTTGCCGCTCAACCCGCCCTGATCGTAAAAGCGCTTGCCGCCGTAGCAGACACCGGACACCAGCACCCGGTCGATCCAGCCCTTGAGCATTGCCGGGGTGGAGAACCAGAAGATCGGGAAGTTGAGAATCAGCAAATCCGCCCACAGCAGCTTGTCGAGTTCTTGCTGGATATCCGCCGCCAGCGACTGGCTCTTCACGCCCAGACGTTGCTCCAGTGCGTAGACCAGATATTCCGGGTTTTCCCGCGAAGAAAAGTCATCGGCGCTGGCCACCGGGTTCCAGTTCATGGCGTACAGGTCACTGACCTGGACCTGATGCCCTTGGGCTTCAAGGGTCGCGACAGCCTGGTCACGCATAGCAGCGGTAAAGGATTTCGGCTCTGGGTGGGCATGGACGATCAGTACTTTCATGGTAATTCCTTAGACGTTTGCAAGCTTTGTGTTTGAAGACAGCGACGCGCGCGTGGCCAGCAACCGGTCCAGCCAGTCGGGGTCCATTTGCGGTTCGGATGAAAACAGCAACCCGGTGTAATCCTGATGTGGCGGCGTGAAGATCGCATTGCGCGAACCGTGGTCGACCACCCTTCCCCGCTGCATCACCAGCACCTCGTCGGCAATCGCCCGCACAGTGGCGACATCGTGGGTAATAAACAGATAAGCGACGCCCAGTTGCTGCTGAATCCGGTTGAGCAATTTCAGCACGCCTTCGGCGACCAATTGGTCGAGCGCCGAGGTCACTTCATCGCAAATAATCAATTGCGGATCAGCCGCCAGCGCCCGGGCGATACAGATGCGTTGCTTCTGCCCACCGGACAACTCGCGGGGTTGGCGCTCCATGAAGGTCGCTGGATCGAGCTCGATCATTTCCAGCAGCTCGGCCACCCGTGCACGCATCGCCTTGCCCTTGAGCCCCAGGTAAAAGGTCAGCGGCCGACCGATGATGTCGACGATGCGCTGACGCGGGTTCAGCGCGGTATCGGGAATCTGGTAGATCATCTGGATGCGCCGCAACTGCTCCTTGCTGCGCTGCCGAAAGTCCGCCGGCAGTGCCTCGCCGTCATACAACACCTGACCGGAAGTCGGTGGTAGCAACCCGGTGATCAAGCGCGCCGTCGAGCTCTTGCCGCTGCCGGACTCGCCGATCACCGCCAGGGTCTGGCCGCGATACAGGCTTAGTGAGACATCGTGCAATACCGGCTGATGACCGTAACTGGCGCAGCTGTTGCGCAATTCCAGCAGCGGTTTTTCCTGCTGCGGGCACGGTTTGGGCTCGGTGCGAAAACTGCGAACCGCCCACAGCGACTTGGTGTAGTCCTCTTGCGGATCGCCGAGCATCTGGCGGGTCTCGGCCTCTTCCACCAGTTTGCCGTGGCGCAACACCATGATCCGGTCGGCCATCTGCGCAACGACTGCGAGGTCATGGCTGATATAGATCGCCGCACTGCCGTAGGTCGCCACCGCATCGCGAATCGCCGCCAACACTTCGATCTGGGTGGTCACGTCGAGGGCGGTAGTCGGTTCGTCGAAGATGATCAGGTCCGGATGACAGGCCATGGCCATCGCGGTCATGACCCGCTGCAACTGTCCACCGGAAACCTGATGCGGGTAGCGCTGGCCGATCTGTTCGGGATTCGGCAGGCGCAGCACTCGATACAGTTCCACCGCTTCGCTCATCGCCTGAGCACGGCTCATACCGCCGTTCTTGACCGCCGTTTCCACATGCTGATCGATCAACCGATGGGCCGGATTGAACGAGGCAGCAGCACTTTGTGCGACGTAGGCGATCCGCAGGCCCCGCAGTTTGCTCAGCGCTTCGGGTTTGGCGCGCAGCAGGTCCATGCCGTCGAACTGCACCGAGCCGCCGGTGATCCGGCAGCCGTCGCGGGTATAGCCCATGGCGGCCAGGCCGAGGGTCGACTTGCCAGCCCCCGATTCGCCGATCAAGCCCAGCACTTCTCCGCGTTGCAGTGTCAGGTCGATGCCCTTGATCAGTGGATGCCAGGCGTCTTCATAATGGCCTTCGATGTGCAGATCGCGGATTTCCAGCAGCGGCTTTTCAGTGTTCAGGTTGTTCATGTTCAGCACTCCTTGAGGCCGCTGGATTTGTGCAGCATCCAGTCAACGACGAAGTTGACACTGACCGTGATCAACGCCACGGCCAGCGCGGGCAGCAGCGGACTGATGTCGCCGAAAGTAATCAGCACCGCGTTGTCGCGGACCATGCTGCCCCAATCGGCGGTGGGCGGTTGAATACCCAGGCCGAGAAACGACAGCGCGCTGATGAACAAAAACACGAAACAGAAACGCAGGCCGAATTCGGCAATCAGCGGTGCGGCGGCGTTGGGCAGCACTTCGCGAGTCACCAGCCACCACAGGCCTTCACCACGAAGACGTGCAGCTTCGACGAAGTCCTGAACCACCACGTTCATCGCCACCGCCCGCGACAGACGAAACACCCGGGTCGCATCCAGCAAGGCGATCACCAGCACCAGCGAGGTGGCCGTGGTGCCGACCACGCTGAGAATCAGCAAGGCGAAGATCAGTTGCGGGATCGCCATCAATATATCCACCACCCGCGATAGCCCCTGATCGACCCAGCCGCCCTTGATCGCCGCGATCAATCCACTCAAGCCACCGAGCAGGAACGCCAACACCGTGGTGAGAAAGGCAATCCCCAGAGTGTTGCGCGCGCCATAGACCAGACGGCTGAACATGTCGCGACCGAGGTTGTCGGTGCCCAACAGGAACTGGCCGCTCCAGGGCGCGAAGCCGTCACCGACCACTTGCGTTTCGCCGTACGGCGCCAGCACCGGGGCGAACAGCGCCACCAGGATGTACAGGATGATCACCAGCAGACCGAACTTTGCACTCAGCGGTGCCCGGACCAATTGTTTAAGCAGGCTCATGGTCTACCCCTTCGGATGCATCAGGCGTGGGTTGCTGGCGATGGACAGCACATCGGCCGTGGTATTGAGCAGGATGTAGGTCGCCGCGAAGATCAGGCTGCACGCCTGGACCACCGGGATATCGCGCTTGGCCACCGAGTCCACCAGCAATTGGCCGAGGCCGGGGTAGACGAACACCACCTCGACCACCACCACGCCGACCACCAGGTAAGCGAGGTTCAGCGCCACCACGTTGACGATCGGCGCCAGGGCGTTGGGCAAGGCGTGACGAAAGATGATCCGCGACTGGCTGATGCCCTTGAGCCGGGCCATTTCGATATAAGGGCTGGCCAACAGGTTGATCAAGGAGGCACGGGTCATGCGCATCATCTGCGCGATGACCACCAGACTCAGGGTGGCGACCGGCAGCACCGAACGCTCCAGCACTGTGCCAAAGGACGCATCCGGTGCCAGGTTGGAAATGCTCGGGAACCAGTTGAGCTTCACCGCGAACAGCAGGATCAGGATGTAGGCGACGAAGAACTCCGGAAACGACACCGCGCTCAACGCCGTGGTATTGAGCAAACGGTCGAACCAGCTGTTGCGATAGAGCGCCGCGAGCATCCCCAACATGAGTGCGATCGGCACTGAGACCAGTGCCGCCATCAGCGCCAGACTGAAGGTGTTGCCCAAGCGTGCAGCAACCAGCTCGGCAATCGGTCGCTGGTTGGCCAGCGAGACGCCCAGATCACCTTGCAGCAGGCGCCAGATCCAGTGTCCAAAACGGGTCAATGGCGGCAGGTCCAGACCCAATTGCGCGCGAAACGCCGCCACGGTTTCAGGGGTGGCCGACTGGCCGAGCATGGCCTGGGCGATATCCCCCGGCAGCATGCCGACCGCCAGGAAGATAATCACCGACACCGCAAACAGCGATAACAGGCCTAGTGCCAGACGCTGCAGGAGCAACTTGAAAATACTATTCACCGCACAGTTCCTCGAATTGGGCACGCTTGTGCAGACAGCAAATTTCTAATGTGGGAGCGGGCTTGCTCGCGAAAGCGGTTTCACATTCAACACATTCGTTGACTGGCACACCGCCTTCGCGAGCAAGCCCGCTCCCACATTTGATCTTCATCGTTTTAAAATCCCTTACGCCTGCCACCAGCGCTCGATAACCCGCAAGCCATCCAGTTCGCCGTAGGGCGCGGTGAGTTCGCCATGCGCGACCCGGTTGGAACGTGCCGCAACCGAGCTGGCAAACAGCGGCACAATCGCCCCGCCATCATCCCGGCACAGCGCCTGCATTTCGTTGTACATCTCACGGCGCAACGGGTCGTTCATCTCGCCCCGAGCGGCGTTGAGCAACTGGTTGAAACGCGGGTTGTCCCAGTGGGTTTCGTTCCACGCCGCGCCCTTCGCGTAACCGATGCTGAACATCCGGTCGGCGGTCAGGCTGCTGTACCAGAAGGAGGTGGTGAAGGGTTGCTTCATCCAGACGTTGGAGAAGAAACCATCCGCCGGTTCACGCACCACGTCGATATCGATCCCGGCCTGACGGGCCTGCTCCTTGAACAGCACCGAGGCATCTACTGCGCCGGTATAAGCTGCGTCGGAAGCTTGCAGACGGACCTTGAGCGAATCGACCCCGGCCTTGCGCAGGTAGAAGCGCGACTTGTCCGGGTCGTAAGTGCGTTGTTCCAATGCGCTGTTGATGAAGCGGCTGCCGGGCTGGATCGGATGGTCATTACCCACCAGGCCATAGCCGTGCAGCACCGAGGCCAGCAGGGTTTCGCGGTTGATCGCGTGCTTCATCGCCATGCGGATATCGCTGTTCTGGAACTCATGACTGTCGCACAACATCGGGAAGGTGTAGTGCTGGGCGCCCTTGGTTTCCTCAATGAACAGGTTTGGATTGCGCTTGAGCAGCGCCACGGTTTTCAGGTCGACCTTGTTGATCACATCGACCTGCCCGGTCACCAGCGCATTGACCCGCGCAGCGCCGTCGGCAATGGAGATCAGCTCGGCGCTGGCGAAGTGCGCCCGGCCCGCTTTCCAGTAATCGGGGCTGCGCTCCAGCAGCATGCGCACACCCGGATCGAACGCTTTGAGGCGATAGCCGCCCGTGCCGACGCTTGACTGCCAATCCGCTACGCCATCCTTGCCGGGCATGATCACCAGGTGGTAATCGGCGACTACATAGGAGAAGTCGGCGTTGCCCGAATGCAACTCGAACACCACGCTGTCAGTGCCCTGGGCGCGGACCTGGGCGACATCGCCCAACACGGTCTTGGCCGCCGAGGTGGATTTTTCGCCCAGGTGATGCTGGATCGAGGCCACCACGTCATCGGCGGTCAGGGTTTTGCCGTTGTGGAAGGTCACGCCCTGACGCAGTTTGAAGGTCCAGATGCGCGCATCCGGTGTCGATTCCCAGCTCTCGGCCAGTTCAGGTATCGCGCTGCCGTCCACGGCAATTTCGGTCAGGGTGTTATAGACCGCTGAGAAACCGACGAAGGTGAAGGTGTCGCTCCAGGAGCCTGGGTCTTTTGAATCGGTGGTGCTGCCCCCCGCCAGCCCAAGTCGCAACACGCCGCCCGGCTTGGGCGTGGCGTCCTGGGCGAAGGCGCCAAACGGCAGCCCCATGGAAATCGCCACGGCCACGGCTGCGGCGGCAGCACTGTATTTGAGACTTCCTTTAAGAAAATCCCGACGAGGAAAACTTGAGTCATGGTTCGCTTGAGTAATTTTGTTGTTGTTATCGCTCATTGCATTGCCCCTGATCAAAAGCAGAGAAAGTAATGAATCATCGGAAAACCGCTGCCAAACCACGTAAAGCACCGGGCAGTAGCCCGGTGCAAAGGATCGTCAACCTCATCAACGATCACACCTGGATCGCCTTCACTTCGACGAACTCGGCAAGCCCTTCTTCCCCCCATTCGCGGCCATTGCCCGACTGTTTGTAGCCACCGAACGGCGCCTGATAGTTGAACGCCGCACCATTGAGAAAGCACTGGCCCGCACGCAATTGACGACCGAGTTGCAAGGCCCGTTCAGCGCTGCCGGCCCAGACACCACTGGACAGGCCAAACGGTGAATCATTGGCGATTTGAATCGCCTGTGCCTCATCGGCATAGGGAATCAGGCACAGCACCGGACCGAAGATTTCTTCCTGAGCGATGCGCATCCGGTTATCGACATCCGCAAACAACGTCGGGCTAACGTAGAAGCCGCGCTCGAATTCATGCGCCGTGTCGCCGCCATTCAACAGCCGCGCACCTTCTTGCTGACCGACCTGAATGTAATCACGCACGGTGCGACGTTGGGCTGCGGAACACATCGGCCCAAGGAAGCTTTGCGGATCGAGCGGATCACCCATCCGCAAACTCAAGGTTTCTGCCAGTGCCAGCTCCACGGCCTCGGCGTAGCGACTGGCCGGCAGCAACATGCGGGTCAACGCGGTGCAGGTTTGCCCGGAGTTGATCATCACGTCCTGCACGCCGTAGTGCACGGCGGCGGCCAGATCCGCGTCCTCGGCAATCAGCAGCGGCGACTTGCCGCCCAGCTCCAGGCAAACGCGCTTCACCGACGGTGCCGCTGCTTGCGCCACCCGAATACCGGCGCCGGTGGAGCCGGTGAACGACACCATGTCCACGTCCGGGTGTTTGGCCAGCGCTTCGCCGACCTTCGAACCCGGCCCGCTGACCAGGTTGAACACGCCCGCCGGCAAGCCGATAGCCTCGATCATCTGCGCCAGTAAAAAGGCATGCAGCGGGGTTTCCTGACTCGGCTTGACCACCACCGTGCAACCGGCGGCCAGTGCCGGTGCAAGTTTGCCGATCAGTTGATGCAGCGGGTAGTTCCATGGATTGATGAAGGCGCAGACCCCCACCGCCTCGCGGATGACCAGTGAATTGCCGACCTCACGCACTTCATCCATCAAGTCTGCGAGTTCGACGTATTGCTCCAACCCGATGATCGGCCCGTCCACCTGAACCGAACGGCACCACTGCACCGGCATCCCCAGTTCGGCGGTGATGACCGCAGCCATCTCGTCGGCCCGCGTGCGCAGTTGCTCGGCAAGGGCCCGGATATATCCGGCGCGCACGCTGGACGGGGTCCGCGACCAAGTACCGAAAGCCCGACGTGCTGCGGCCACGGCGCTCTCGACATCGCGCTCATCACCCAGCGGTACGGAACCTGCGATCTCTTCAGTGGCCGGGTTAATCACCTCAGCAATGCCCTGCCCCGACGGTGTTTGCCAGCGTCCATCAATAAACAATGCCTTGTGGTTATGCATGGAGCTGAACCTCCATCAATTCGCTGGCACAACGGGCGATGCGTTGGCAGGCATCACGCAACAATTCTGCTCCCACCACCAGTCCCAAACGAATATGCCCGGCGGCACTCGGGCCGAACGCTTCACCGGCCAGCACCGACACGCCATGCCGGTCGAGCAGGCAATCGGCAAACGCCTGGGCGCTGAGCCCGGTTTCGCGGATGTCGACCATCACGAACATCCCGCCATCGGGTTTCAATGCGCGCACGCCAGGGCAATCGGCGAGGCTTTCGCAAACCAGATCGCGGCGCTGGCGATAGGCGTCGCGCATGGCTGCCAGCTCCGGCAAGTTGCTTTCCAGCGCCACCACAGCGGCGTCCTGAACGAAGTCTGGCGAGCCATACAGCATGCACAGCGCAAGGTTCTCCAGATGCGCCGCCAATGACGACGGCGCTACCACCCAACCGACTCGCCAGCCGGTCATTGCGTGGGATTTCGACAAGCTATTCAGCGTCGCGGTGCGCTCAGCCATGCCCGGCAAACTGGCCGGGCTGACGTGTTCGCCTTCGAATAACAATTCGCTGTAGACCTCATCGGAAATCAGCCACAGGTCGTGGGCGATGCACAGTTCGGCCAGCGCGTGCCAGGTGGAGCGTGGCAGGCTGGCGCCGGACGGATTGTGCGGGCTGTTGAGTGCCAGCGCCCGAGTACGCGGGGTGATGCGGGCGGCGACGTCTTCGGGCAGCACCCGAAAGCCGTTTTCGGAACGCACCGGCACCGGAATCACCACCGCACCACAAGCACCGAACACCGCTTCATAAGTGACATACATCGGCTCGGCGACAATCACTTCATCGCCGGGGTTGAGCACGCACTGAGCGACGCAGAACAGCGCACATTGCGCCCCGGCCAACACCGTGACCTGATCGGCCGAAACCTGCTGACCGCTGCGTTGCTGATGACGTTTGGCGATGCTTTCACGCAAGGCGCGCTTGCCACGCACTTCAGAGTAGTGGGTGTTGCCAGACAACAGGCTGTCGATGGCCGCCTGCACAATCGGCACCGGGGTGTCGAAATCCGGGTCGCCCACCGACAGCAACAGAATGTCTTCGCCCTGTTCTTGCAGCGCCAGTGCGCGGTAATGAATATCCCAGGCGGCGGCGCCGTCACCGGCGATACGTTGAGTCAGATCGGAAAAGCGCATGGCCCCATCCCCTTTAAAAAAAGCCCCGCAACAATGTTTGAAAGTCAGGTTGAAAGTCAGTGCGCGCACGCATGCTTGAGTTCGATCAGGGTCACGCCGTTGCGTTTGAAGCCGTGGCGCAAATCGGTTTGCAGCTCAGCCAGACTCTGCGGCTGGCTCACGCTGCAACCAAAGGCACGGCCAAGGGCGGCGAAGTCCGGGTTGCGCGGCAGTACGCCAATCGGCTCGATATCCAGCCCGAGCATGTCGTCGCGAATCTGCCCCAGCGCGTCGTTGTTCCACAGCAGCACCACCAGCGGGCTGTCCAGTTCTTCGACGGCGGTCGCCAGTTCCTGCGCGGTGTAGAGAAAACCGCCATCGCCGACCAGCACTAATCCGGGCCGTTGCGGCGCGCCGAACTTGGCGCCGATGCCCGCCGGCAAACCATAACCCAAGGTGCCGTAGCCGGTCGGATGCAACCAACTGCGCGGCGCCAGGCTGTTGAAGGCGTAGTTGCCGGTGTAGGCCAGTTGGGTCATGTCGGTGCTGATGAACGCGTTGTCCGGCAGTTCGGCGGCGATACGCTCAAGAATCGCCTGATGAATCGACTGCAATGGACCGTGGCCGGCTTTCACCGCGTCACGCAATGCGGCGACGGCGGCAGTCGCCGCGCTGGCATCCCGCGTGGCTGGCGACAGACGTTCCAGCAACGCCGCCAGGGTTTGTTGCGCATCGCCGTGCAAGGCCACCGCACACGGGTAAAAGTCATTGAACTTGCGCGGGTCGATGTCCACACGCAGCAGTTCGGCATTCAGAGGCAGACGCTCGCGCCAGAAATCGGTGTCGGCCATTTCGGTACCGACCGCCAGTACCACATCGGCCTCGGCAATCATTTGCCAGCCGGGTTCAACACACAGGGTCGAGCCGGCATTGAGCGGTGCGTCCGGCGGCATCAAGCCCTTGCCGGCGACGCTGGTGAAAAACGGCGCGGCCAGTCGAGTGCTGAGGTCGTGCAGCTCCTGCGCCGCATTCAGGGCACCGCCGCCGGCAATGATCATCGGTCGTTTGGCCGCGTGCAGCTTGGCCACGGCCTGATCCAGCGCAGTGGCTGCCGGCACACCGCGTCCGGGGCGACGCACTACTTCATGGCTCCAGTCACGGGTCACTTGCGCCGACAGCACATCCAGCGGCACCGAGATATGTACCGGGCGTGGCCGTTCGCTGTCGAACACCGCGTAGGCACGGGCGATCAGCTCAGGCAGATCCTCAGTGCTCAACGCCACCGCCGAGAATGCGGTGATCGGCGCGGTCATTGCGCGCTGGTCCTGGGTTTCGTGCAGGCAACCCCAGCCCTTGCCGAGACTGGCGGTGTGGTTGACGCTGGAAATCACCAGCATCGGAATCGAGTCGGCATAGGCCTGACCGATGCCGGTCGCGGCGTTGGTCACGCCGGGGCCGGTAATGATGAAGCACACGCCCGGTTTGCCACTGACGCGCGCATAGCCGTCGGCCATGAAACTGGCGCCTTGCTCATGGCGGGTCAAGACGTGGCGAATGCCGCTGCCGGGCAGGCCGCGATACAGCTCCAGGGTGTGCACCCCGGGAATACCGAATACGGTGTCGACGCCGTAGTTGGCCAGCAGGCGTACCAGGGCCTGGCCGCCGGTCAAAGTCGTAGTTTGCATGTTCATATCCTCACTTGTGGCCGAGACGAATCAACGCATCGACCGCAGTCGTGCCGTGGGCACCGACCAACAATGGGTTCACATCGAGTTCCAGCAACTGCCCGGCGTTCTCGCAGGCGTAATCGGCCACGGCACGGATCGCCGCCACCAACGCGTCCAGGTCCGCCGCTTCGCGACCGCGAAAACCTTGCAGCAACGCGGCACTGCGCAGGCTCAACAACGCCCCGCGAATCGCACCATCAGTGGTGGGCAGCAGCAGGCTGCAACTGTCCTTGAGCAACTCCACCAAAATCCCGCCGGCACCGATTACCAGGGCCAGGCCAAAGTCGTTTTCGCGTTTGATGCCGACGATCAACTCAACCAATGGCGGTGTGGCCATGGGTTCCAGCAACAGCTGATCGAACCGTACATCCGGTGCGTAATCGGCAATGCTGGCGCGCATTTTTTCCAGCGCTGCGCTCAAGGCCGCGCCATCCTTCAGGTTAAGCGCCACGGCGCCGGCTTCGGTTTTGTGCGGCAATTGCGCACTGACGGCCTTCAGCACCAAGGGATAACCCAGCGCATTGGCGTCATTCAGCGCCTTGTCCGGGGTGCTTAACACGCCGTTCGGGGTTGGCAGACCAAAGGCTCGCAGGGCCTGTTTGGAGTCCCACTCGTTGAGCAAGTGGCCTTCACCGTCCAGCGCCTGCGGACACAGCGGCACCAACGCCGATTCACCGAGTGCGAGCAGTGCCTGGCGATTGCGCTGATAACCGGCGATGCGTCCCCACGCGGCCAAGCCGTCTTCAACGCCTTGCAGCGCCGCCACGCCCTGAGCATGCAGCCGCTCGCGAGCGCTGGCCGGCAGCAGTTCGGGGAAGGCTGATGTGACGAAACCGGTCTTGCCGTGGCGAACCAACGCGGCGCAGTACAACTCCAGCAGCAGGTCGCATTCCTTGCGTTCGCCGGTGAACTCCGCCGGGTAATCCAGCACCAGCATCGCTGCATCGGCTTCGGTGCGCAGGGCGCTGTCGAGCATGCGGTTCAAGGCATCGCCATCGCCCCAGATCGCCGTGGTGAAGTCCAGCGGATTGACCAGGTTGGCGTAGCTCGGCAGCACTTGTGCCAGTTCATCGCGTTGCCCCTCATCCAGCTTGGGCAGGCTCAGGTCGTTGCGTTCGGCATAGTCGGCAATCAACCCGGCGTCGCCGCCGGAACAGGCCAGCGCGATCAGGCTGTTGCCCGCCGGCAGCTTGCCGCATGCCGCGGCCTTGAGGGTTTCGACGAAACTCACCGGACCACTGACGCGGATCACCCCAAGGCGTGCAAACAGACTGTCGTACAGCGCATCGGAGCCCGACAGCGAGCTGGTGTGACTGAGGGCCAGTTCAGCGCCAATCTGCGACACGCCGGTTTTCAAGGCGATGATCGGAATGCCCTTCTCCAGCGCCTTGTGCGCCGCCCGAGCGAAACCGGGAACGTTTTTCAGGCCTTCCAGGTGCAAGCCAATGGCGGTGACCCGAGGTTCATCGAGCAACACATCCATCAATTCGGCAATACCGAGTTGCGCCTGATTGCCGACCGAGGCCATGTAGGCCACCGGCAGCGAACGGTCGCTCATCGACAGGTTGTAAGCGAAGTTGCCGCTCTGAGTCAGCACCGCGACGCCCTTCTCTACCGGTTTGCCGCCATAGGCCACCGGCCACAGCGCCGAGCTGTGCAGGTAGTCGAGCAAGCCGTAGCAGTTGGGGCCGAGCAAGGCCATGTTGCCGGCGGCCTTGAGCAATTGCGTTTGCAGGGCCTGACCTTCGGCGCCGGTCTCGGCAAATCCGGAGGCATAACAGATCACTCCGCCCGCGCCCTTGGCGGCCAGCTCGGCCACACAGGTCAGGGTCAGTTCACGGTTGGTCGCAACGAAAACTGCGTCCGGGCCGCACGGCAACTCGGCGATGCTGCGCACACACGGCACGCCTTCAAGGCTTTCATGCTGCGGATTGACCAGCCACATTTGCCCAAGGTAGCCACCCTCGGCGCAACGCTTGAGTGCCCGGGCCATGCTGCGGCCACCGACAAAGGCCAGATGGCGCGGCGCGAGCAGGCGTTTAAGGTTGTCACGAATCGTCTGGGACATGGGTATTCTCCGGGCCGATCAGCGCAACAGCGGCCGCAGCAGCTCGCGGGAAATGATGTGGCGCTGGATTTCCGAGGTGCCTTCCCAGATCCGCTCGATCCGCGCGTTACGCCAGATACGCTCCACCGGCCCTTCATCCATCAGGCCCATGCCGCCAAAGATCTGCACCGCCTCATCGGCCGCACGACCGAGCACTTCACTCGCAAACAGCTTGGCCATCCCGGCCTCGCCATCGGTCATCGTGCCCTGATCCATTTTCCACGCCGTGTGCAAGGTCAGCAGTTCGGCAGCGCGGATCTGCGTGGCCATGTCCGCCAACTTGAACGACACGCCCTGATAGGTGCCGATCGGCTGGCCGAACTGCTTGCGATCCGCCGCCCATTGCAGTGACACGTCGAGTGCGCGCTGGGCCTGACCGACGCAGTTGGCCGCGACCATCACCCGCCCGGCAGTCAGCCAGGCGTTGGCCACTTCCCAGCCCTTGCCAATTTCGCCGAGCACTTTGGATGCCGGTACGCGGCAGTCGTCGAAGAACATCTCGTAGGTGTGATAACCGCGGTTGCTCACGCACTTGGGCCCACGGCGGATGGTCATGCCTGGGGTGTTGCGATCCACCAGGAACGAGGTCACGGCGTTGCGCTTGCGGCCGTTGTGTTCGTAGGTGTCGGTGACCGCGAAAACGATGGCGAAATCGGCGTGCCCGGCGTGGCTGATGAAGTGCTTGCTGCCGTTCAGCACGAAGTCATCACCGTCACGCACAGCGCGGGTCTTGATCGCGTTGGCATCGGAACCGGCGCCCGGCTCGGTGAGCGCGAAGCAGTCGATCTTCTCGCCCTGGATGCACGGCAGCAGGTAATCGTTGATCTGTTGGCCGGTGCAGGCCATGAGGATTTTCGACGGCCGTGCGACAAACACATGCAGCGCCCAGGAAACCTTGGACAGCTCACGCTCGATCAGCGCCTGGGACAGATAATCGAGGCCGCCACCGCCGACTTCTTCAGGCATGTTGAAGGCATAAAAGCCCGCCGCAATCGCCTTGCCGCGAATCTGCGCCGCCAGCTCCGGGGAAACTTCGTCGGCGCGATCGACCGCTTCCTCATGGGGCAGCAATTCCTTGGCGACAAAACTGCGTACTGCGTCCACCAACATTTCTTGTTCTTGGGTCAGTTGGAAATTCATGGTGTTACCTGTTGTTCGTTCACTGAATAGAGGTGCGAGGCAAGTCAGCCCGATATGGGCTTATTTGCCGACAAACTGTGCCGGACGTTTTTCCATGGCGGCGCGCAAGGCCTCGGCGCCGTCTTCACTACGACCGCAGAGCAAGCCCGCCGCCAGTTCGGCTTGCAGCTGCTCTGGCAGACTGCGCTGGGCGCCTTCGCGCATGAGTTTCTTGGTCTGGGCAAACGCGAACGTCGGGCCGTTGGCCAGTCGGGTGGCCAATTCACTGGCGGCGCCGAGCAGTTGCTCATCGGCGCACACTTCGCTGACCAGCCCCGCTGCCAAGGCCCGATCGGCGCCCCACAACTCGTCGAGAAACAGCAGGCGTTTGGCCTGTTCGGTGCCGATCAGTCGTGGCAGATGCCAGCTGGCACCGGCGTCCGGCGAGTAAGCCATGCTGGTATAGCCGGCCTTGAACCGCGCCGATTGCCCGGCAATGCGCAGGTCGCAGCACAGCGTCAGGTCCATCCCGGCGCCGACGGCAGTGCCGTTGATCGCCGCGATGGTCGGCTTGTCCAGGCTGTACAACCGGCTCATGAGTGCGTGGGCGGTTTCGGTCCAGCCGTAGCTTTCCAGAGCGCCACGGGCTTCGGCCTCCGCCCACTCGGCGAGGTCGGCGCCGGCGCAAAAACTGCGGCCGCTGCCGGTCAACACGACAACCCGAACCGCAGGGTCGGCATTAAAGCCATCGAGCAAGGCGTGAAGGTTTTTCAGGGTTGGAATGTCCAGCGCATTGCGCTGAGCGGTGCGATTGAGGGTGATCCTGGCAACGCCTGCTTCGACCTGACTGAGCAGAGAAAATTGAGTAGTCATGCGAGTCCTCGAATTATTGTGTTTGGCATGAGGTGATGCGACTTGAGGCCATACTAAACGAGTGTTCAGTAAGACGGCAATCAGATGGGAAATAGGATGTAACAGCACGAAAACCACAATAACTAATTGTTTTTATTAGACTATTTTTCTAATCAGGTGCTGCCACGATGGATTTGTTACAACTTTGAACAACTGGCTACAGGGCACCGCAAACCACTGTGGGAGCGAGCTTGCTCGCGATGGCGGCACCACATTCAACATCTCTGTTGACTGATCGACCGCTATCGCGAGCAAGCTCGCTCCCACAGGGAATGCGCTAAATCAAGGAATCAAATGGTCGGCAGAGTCGGTGCGAACACCCCTTGGCGTTTGCGATGAATCAGGAAGTACGCGCCGTAGCACACTGCGATAAACCCAAAGCCCCAATACAGCGAAGGACGCTGGGTTTCATCCATGGCCAGGAACACGAACAGCGAGCAGCACAAGGCGATGCACAGTATTGGCAACAGCGGGAACCACGGCGCACGGTATTTCAGGTCGCTGAGCTTGCCGCCATCGCGCAGGTAGGCTTTGCGGAACTTGTATTGCGCCAGTGCAATAACGATCCAGGTCACGGTGCCAGACATACCGCTCACCGCCATCAGCACCATGAACAGCGTGTCGGCCGCGATGAAACTGGTCATCAGCGACACCAGCGCGAAGCACAAGGTGATGCTCAGCGCCCGCAACGGCACGCCGCGCTTGCTCAACGGAGACAGACTTTTCGGCGCCATGCCGGTCTTCGACATTGCCCACAGAATGCGCGTCGAGGCGTACAGACCGGAGTTACCCACCGACAGAATCGCCGTGAGGATCACGAAGTTCATCAAGTCGGCGGCGTAGGGAATGCCGACCATGTCGAACACCTGCACGAACGGGCTTTCCATCAACCCGGCCTGCTGCCACGGCACGATGGCCGACAGCACCACGATCGCCAGCACATAGAAGATCAGCACGCGGAACACCACGTTGCGCACTGCCCGTGGGATGCTCTTTTCCGGCTGATCGGTTTCGCCAGCAGCCACGCCCATGATCTCGCAACCCTGGAACGCGTAGACCACGGTCATCATCACCGCGAACACCGCCGACAGGCCGTTGGGGAACAGCGAGTCACCGATCAGGTTGGTCATCATCGGCGCTGGTGCGCCGCTGGTCAGCGGGATGGCGCCGAAGATCACCAGTACGCCGACCACGATGAATCCGAGAATCGCCGCGACCTTGATCCCGGAGAACCAGTATTCCGCTTCACCAAAGGCGCGGGTCGCCAAGGCATTCAGGCCGAACAGAATGACCACGAACAGTGCCGACCAGTACCAGATCGGCACAGTGGGAAACCAGCGCACCATCAACATCCCTGCTGCGGTGAATTCCAGGCCCACGGTGGAAGCCCAGCTCATCCAGTACACCCAGCCGATCATGAAACCGGTGGCCGGCCCGATGAACTTCGTGGCGTGGGTCTGGAACGAACCGGATACCGGCATCTGTACCGACAGTTCGCCCAGGCAAACCATCACCAGGTACATCAGGAAACCGGCGACCAGGTAGGCCAGAATGGCCCCCACCGGGCCGCCCTGGTTGATGGTTACGCCGGAGCCCATAAACAGTCCGGTGCCGATCACGCCGCCCAGCGAGAGCATGAAAATGTGCCGGCTTTTCAGGGCGCGGGTCAGTTGTATGCCTTTGCGTTCGATAGTTTCGCTCATGTCGGCACCTCAGTAGTCGGCGAGGTGCGCGGCGGATGACAGGACGTCATGGCGCAGGAAGGGATCAGCTTTACGGCAGTTCATTATTATTATCTCCAATAAGCTTCGAAGACCGCGCTGAGGCGGTTGCGTCGATTATTGGAAACCCATGTAAGTTCGCGTTGAACGCAAAGATCAAAGATGTAAAAAGTCGTAACGAACTTGTACGTCAGGCGGGCAACAGGTCCGCCAGCGTCTGTTGCGAACGCTGCAATTGCTCATGCACCCGTGGTGCCAGCACTCGCAGCGCCGACTCATCGTTGACCAGCGCCGCCGCCTCCAGCGCTCGTAGCGCATTGGCCAATGCGCGAAAGCCCAATGAGTCGCTGCTGCCGGCCAAGCGGTGCGCGAGGTGAGCGACTTCGGTGCAATCGTCGGCCTCGATGGCCTCGGTCAGCGCGTCCTGATGCTGAGTAATAGAGTTGCGTAGCACCGCGAGCAAGCCCTGAACCTTCTGTTCACCGAGCAAGGTGCGGTGAGTGTGTAACAACGGCCAATCCATAGCTTCATCATCCAGCGCAGGTTCCGCCACAGGTGACTGCCCGGCCAGGGCCTGTCGCAGGTTTTCCAGCTTCAAGGGTTTGGCGAGAATGCCGCCCATTCCGGCATCCAGATAACCGCGCACCAGGGCTGGTTGCACACTGGCGGTCAGGGCGAAGATCCGGCTGTGGCGGTTCGGGCCAGCGCTGCTGCGGATCAGTTTGCACAACTCGACGCCGCTGATGCCCGGCAGGTGCACATCGAGCAGGATCAAATCGAAGGTCTGGCCAGCGCATTGCGTCAGCGCCTGTTCGGCCTCCTCGGCAAGCCACACCTGATGCCCGTCCCGTTGCAGCAATCCGCTGACCACTTCTCTGTTCAGCGCCACATCCTCGACCACCAGAATGTTCAGCGCCCGGCCCAGTGCGCTGCTGCTCGCCACATCAACCTTGCCGGTGGCCGGCTGCAACGTCAGCTCAAACCAGAAACAACTGCCGCGCCCTACTTCACTGTCAACGCCGATCCGCCCGCCCAGTTGCTCCACCAAGTGTTTACTGATGGCCAACCCGAGCCCGGTGCCGCCAAACCGTTGCGCGACATCTTCGCTGGCCTGGGTGAAGCGTTCGAAAATCTTTTCCTGCATCGCCGGGGCAATGCCGATGCCGTTGTCCGTCACACTCAAGCGCAGTCGTTGACCGCTCTGGTCCGGCGCTTGCGCCAATAGCGTCACCTCGACGCTGACCTGCCCGCCTTCGGTGAATTTGATCGCGTTGGCCAGCAGGTTGCTCAACACCTGACGCAAGAACTGCTCGGCACCGTGGTGCCTGTCGGCGACCTGCGGATCGATCCGGCAGTGCAGTGTCGTATCGTTGCTCAGCGCACGCGGCTCCAGTAGCGTCAGCACCTCATCGAGCAATTGCCGGACCGAAAAGTCGACCGGCTCCGGGTGGCTTTCGCCCTCTTCCAGCCGGGCGAAATACAGCACTTCGTTGAGAATCGTCAGCAAACCTTCGCCAGCCTTGTACAGCGCATCCAGACGCTTGCCGTCGCGCTCGCCAAGGCTGGCGCCGCGCAGCAACTCGGCCATGCCGAGGATGCCGTTCAGCGGCGTGCGCAGTTCGTGGCTCATGGTCGCCAGAAACCGCGATTTGGCGAGGTTGGCCGCCTCGGCTTCGTCCTTGGTACGCATCAGGCTGGCGGTGCGGCGCTCGACCATTCTCAGCAGTTCGTCGCGGTTATCCTGCAAAGCCAGGCGATCGGTTTCCCGCCGATCAATGTCACTGAGGATCGCCCGGCGCATATCGTCCAGGGCGTGAGCCACCGTGTCGATTTCGTCTTCGTTGGCGCTGCGGTTCTTGTCCAGGTGCAAAGGCTCATGCCAGTCACCCTCAGCGACACGCCGGGCAAACCCGGCCATGACCTGCAGGTGCCGCGTGACCAGACGGTAAAACAACCCCGACAAGGCCACCGCCAACCCGCAGAGAAACACGCTCATCCACAACAGACTGGTCAAGCCGGTAGCGAACAGCCGCTGATGCACCGCGCCCAAATCAGTGCTGACTTCCAATTGCCCCAGATGCCGGACAGGACCGGCCGGCGGTTGATAGTCCAGTTCAAATCGTTCGACGCGCAACGGACCGATCGGGTCCGGGCTGCCTTGCAGCAGATCGAAGTCCGGGCTGGTCAGACGAACCCGAGCCACGTCGGAGAAGTCCACCAGACCGCGCAGTTGCACATTCAACTGCTCCTGGTTCAGGTCCCAGAGGCTGCGCTCCAGACTGGCCAGGTAACCAGCGCGAATCAGCTCCATGCGCGAGTCGATGTCACGCATCTCGCGGCGATATTCGAAATACAGTTGCACCGTGCTCGCCAGCACGGTGAAGCACAGGCTGAACAACAAAATGAACAGCAACAGACGCCGCAATAGTCCACCGGGCCGTGCGCGGATCATTGCGCATCCGCCGGCAGGTTGATCATGTCGCGATAGGTCACTTCACTTTCGTTCAGCCAACGGTCGATTTCCCCGGCATCGACCATGCGCTTCAACTGCGCATCGATATCCGGCATGCGGCTGGCCAGCGGGGAACGGCGTGACACCGCAACCCGTAGATAATCCACACTCAAGGCGTTCGGCAAGGCCACGATGTCTTGCGCCCCCGGCAGGTTTTCGACGTAAAGCTGCCCGGTGCGCCGCTCCGAAGTGATGAAATCGATGCGCCCGCGAATCAGTTTGCCGAAGTTCTGGCTGCTGTCGGAGACCCATTCGATGTTCTGGTGTTGGGCGACAAAGCGGTCGAAATCCACGCCGTAACTTTCACCGAACAACAGTCCACCACGGTAATTGGCCAGGTCCTCCAGACGCTCGAACTTCACCGGATGCTGACGATTGGTGAACAGCGCGACCTCCTCACGCAACACCGGCACCGTTGAAAAGACCATGCTCTGCTCGCGTTGCACGGTGCTGTAGGCCAGCACCACGTCGACCCGGCCTTCGGCGGCGTCCAGCAGGCAGCGTTTCCAGTTGCCCAGCACGACCATCTCGACCTCGTAGCCGAGTTGCCCGAAGAGGTTTTTCACCACGCTGGGGGCCAGGCCACGCACCTGTTTTCCGTCGCTCCAGGAAATTGGCGGGTACACCGGATAGTCGCAGTAGCGAACCTTCTCCGCCGCCATCGCGCTGTTGGCCAACAGCGCCAACATCAGCGCCATCATCAGCAAGAACAGCCGTAGCATGCGGCTCAGGCCGCCACGCTGGCGGTGAACAGATAACCGGCGCCGTGGATGGTGATGATCAATTGCGGCTCGGCCGGATCGTCATGCAACTTGCGCCGCAAGCGTCCGACCAGCACGTCGATGGAGCGATCGTTCGGCACCCATTCGCGGTTGCGGATCTGGTCCATCAGTTGATCACGGCTCAAGGTGTGACCGCTGTTGCGCAGGAACACGCTGAGCAGTTGGTACTCGCCGTGGGTCAGCAGGGTTTCGCTGCCGGCCTCATCGATCAGCCGTCGGCGGTCGGTGTCCAGCGCCCAGGCGGCGAACTGTTTGACCGGCCGAGGGATGACCGCAACCGGTTGCGGGGTCTGGGCATGACGAACCCGGCGCACCAGGTTTTTTGCCCGGGACACCAGCTCTCGTGGATTGAGGGGTTTGATCACGTAGTCATCGGCGCCGCACTCGAGGCCGACGATACGGTCGATTTCATCGTTACGCCCGGTGATCAGAATGATCCCGACTTCCGAACGGACCCGCAGCTCCCGGGTCAGGGTCAGGCCGTCCTTGCCCGGCAAACGGATATCGAGCATCACCAGATCCACCGTCTGGCTCGCCAGAAAGGTTTCGGCCAGTTCTGCGGTGGCGGCGCAATGCACCTCATAACCTTCCTGGGACAGGTAGGCGTGCAGCAGTTCGCGAATCAGTGGATCGTCATCGACGATCAGTACCCGAGGAGCCATCGCTTGGAGTCCTGCGTATGCCCGAAGGCGTGTTTCTTATTAGAGTTTTTTCCTGCACTGGCGCCAGAGAGTATCCATTGCTGAACGGGCGATCAACAGCCCGTCGTCTGCAAGCAAAAACGCTGGCGTCCACCGGCCTGCAAACCATCGACCCAGGCTTCGCAAATCTGTATGCCCTGCTCCGGGGTAAAGGTGCCGGGGTTGAGTCCTGACTCCAGCCACAAGCCGTCGAGCAAAGCGCTGAGGCTGATGGCCGCCAGATCGGCGTCGAACGGTTCCCAGCCCTCCTCCTGCGCCAACTCGGTCAGGACCTTGCGCAAAATGCTGCGGTACTCGCCATAGGAATGTTCGTGCGCCTGATTGATTGCTTCCGCCGTCTTGACCGCGCCCCAGAACGCTAGCCAGGCATCCAGCAGTTGTGGGTCCAGCAGTTCAGCGGAAAACGAGCCGCGAAAAAACGCCGATAAACGCTCGCGGGCAGTGGGCGCAGCCTGTTCCATGGCCTCGCGCAACAGGCTCATGACCCGCCCGGTGACCGCCATGTAGGCCTCGGCCACCAGTTCGTCCTTGCCGGAATAGTGATGGCTGATCAGCCCGACCGAGACCCCGGCCTCGGCGGAAATCTTGCGGATCGACGCGCCCTGAAAGCCGTGACGCTTGAGGCACACCAGCGTCGCCTCGATCAGGTTGGCCTTGCGCAACTCCGGCTCCATGCGGGAAAAACGGGCTTCCTGACTCATGCGCGACACTCTCCTTGGATCAATCGTTAGGGACTCGGACGGGTAAGCCCGAGAGCTGAACGACTGTACAGGAAGAGCGATCAAAGTCTCCAGAGTCAGATGCGCGGATTTCCCGCACAGCATCGTCAGTCGCGATAACCCGGCGCGACACGCTCAAGCAATCGCAACAGCGCGGGCCAGACCAGTTGCATGCCATCCGGGTCGCTCAACTCGCCCTCGTCCAGCGGTCGACCGTGGTCGTTGAACTGGCGTTCGGTGTGTTCGCACACCTCGGCCGGCGGCAATACCAGTTCACCGCAGGCCTGCGCGGCCAATTGGATTTCGCAGGCTTTTTCCAGGTAATACATGCGCAAGAAGGCCTGACTCACGGTTTCACCGACGGTCAGCAGGCCATGGTTGCGCAGCATCAACACCGGTTTGTCGCCAAGGTCCTGCACCAGACGCTGCTGTTCACTCAGGTCCAGTGCCACGCCTTCATAATCGTGGTAAGCAACCCGGCCATAGAACTCCATGGAAATCTGGTTCACCGGCAACAGCCCACACTTCAACGCCGCGACCGCGCAGCCGGATCTGGTGTGGGTATGCAGCACGCAGTGTGCGTCTTCACGGGCACCGTGAATGGCGCTGTGAATCACGAAACCCGCAGGATTGACCGGATACGGCGATGGCTCCACGGCCCGGCCATTCAGGTCGATCTTCACCAGATTGGAGGCAGTGATTTCATCGAACATCAGCCCGTAAGGGTTGATCAGGAAATGATGCTCAGGCCCCGGCAGGCGCACCGAGATATGGGTGAAGATCAGATCGCTCATGCGAAAGTGTGCGATCAATCGATAACACGCCGCCAGCTCCTCACGCAGGCGCTGTTCAGTGCTGCTGCGCTGAGGCGTGGCGCCAAGGTGGGTTGCGATCTCGTTCATTGTTGTCATTCTCCAGGCTGATCGGCTGCGCAAACAGTAAGGCTGGACGCTTTGACACGTCCAGCCCATTGCAATTACTTGCTGGCCCAGGCGTTGAAGCGCTCTTCAAGTTCTTCGCCGTGATCGACCCAGAACGCCACGTTCATCGACAGCGCACCCGCAAGATTCTGCGGTGCGGTGGGCACCCATTGCGCCAGTTTGCTATCCAGTCTGGCGGCGGCCTGGGTATTGGTCGGGCCGTAAGGAATCTGCTCGACATACTTGACCTGGGCATCCGGCTGATTTGCAAAGGCAATAAAGCGCTTGGCCTGATCGACATGTTTGGAGCCCTTGATGATCGCCCAGTAGTCCATGCCGTACAGGCTGCCAGGCCAGACCAGCCCGAGGTGACTACCGCTTTGCGCGGCAGCGGCCACACGCCCGCTGTAAGTAGAGGTCATCACCACATCGCCGGCGGTCAGCCATTGCGCCGGTTGCGCGCCGGCTTCCCACCACTGGATATGCGGTTTGAGTTCGGTGAGTTTGGCGAACGCCCGATCGACGCCCTGCGGGGTGCTCAGCACCTTATACACGTCCTCGACTTTCACCCCGTCAGCCAGCAAGGCGAACTCCAGGTTGTATACCGCACGTTTACGCAATCCGCGTTTGCCGGGGAATTTCTGCACATCCCAGAAGTCGGCCCATGAGGTCGGGGCCTGCGCAAACTTTTGGGTGTCGTAGGCAATCGCCACGCTCCACACCAGCGCAGCGGAACCGCATTCCTGCGCGGCATCGGGGATCAACTGCTCGGCGCGCCCCAGAGTCTTCCAGTCCAGTCGTTCGTACATGCCTTCGTCGCAGCCGCGCATCAGGTCCGGGCCTTCGATCTGCACCACGTCCCAATCGACGTTACCGGTGTCGACCATCACTTTGATCCGCGCCATCTCGCCGTTGTATTCGCTCTGGATCAACTTGCTCCGATCCGCCGTACTGAAGGGTTGGAAGAACGCCACGTCCTGGGCTTTTTGTCCGGCTCCGCCGTAACCTACCACCACCATCTCCGGTGCTGCCTGTGCGCTGCCGAGGCCGATGACCAGGGTCAACAACAAGGGATAAAAACCGTGCTTGAGCGTATTCGATTTCATCAGTGGTTCCTCGTGCAGGTGTCACGTGAGCAAACGCCGACTTGACCCTTTTTTATTGTGGTGAGGTTCGCCCCAGGAGTGGGCGCCAAAATAAGCTACTGCAAGCAATAGTAAAAAAACAAGTTGATTTTTTACTGAGGGTAAATTTCTATAGGCACATAATAACAACGCCGAAAACCCGGCCTTTCGGCTTCAGCCTGCCTGGAGTACCTGCACCATGCCGACCTCTACCTCAGCTTTTGCCCATCTGTTCGAACCGTTGCAGATCCGTGGCAAACGCCTGAAAAACCGCATCATGTCCAGCGGTCACGACACTTCGATGCCCACCGATAACCTGGTCAACGAGCAACTGATCGCCTATCACCAGGCGCGTGCCGAAGGCGGCGTCGGGCTGATCGTGCTGCAAGTGGCCGGCGTGCATGACAGTGCGCGTTACACCTCCCACGTACTGATGGCCACCGACGACGCCTGCATCGAGGGCTATCGAAAGCTCGCGCAAAGCTGCCACGCCCACGGCACCGTGGTGCTCTCGCAGATTTTCCATCCGGGGCGCGAGATCATGGAGTCCAGCGATGGCCTGCTGGCGGTCGCCTACTCGCCTTCGGCAGTGCCCAACGAGCGTTTTCGGGTAATGCCGCGCGCACTTGATCAAGCAATGATCGACGAGATTGTCGCCGGTTATGGCGCTGCTGCAAGGCGCCTGTATCAGGCCGGGCTGGACGGCGTCGAGGTGGTCGCCAGCCATGGTTACCTGCCGGCGCAATTCATCAATCCACGGGTCAACCGCCGCACCGACGACTACAACGGCGACCTGCAACAACGCCTGCGCTTTTTACGCGAAGTGATCGCGGCGGTGCGCGCCAATACCGATGAACAGTTCATCATCGGCTTGCGCATCTCCGCCGATGAACGCGACCCCGAAGGGCTCACCGAAGACGAGTCGCTGGAAGCAGTCAAGTCACTGCAAGCACAGCTGGATTACGTGCACATCGTCGCCGGAACCTCGGCGTCGTTGGGTGGCGCGGTGCATATCGTGCCGCCAATGGCGATCGAAGCCGCTTATCTGGCCAAGGAAGCCGGCACGTTCAAGGCCAGTCTGTCGATTCCGCTGTTCGTCACCGGGCGCATCAACCAGCCTCAGGAAGCCGAGCTGATTCTGGCCCGTGGTCAGGCCGATGTGTGCGGCATGACCCGCGCACTGATTTGCGACCCGCAAATGCCCAACAAGACCGACGCCGGGCGCGCCGAAGATGTGCGGGCCTGCATCGCCTGCAATCAGGCGTGCATCGGGCACTTCCACAAAGGTTTGCCGATTTCCTGCATCCAGCACCCGGAAACCGGTCGCGAGTTGCTGTTCGGCCAGCGGCAACCGACCACCCAACGCAAACGCATCATGATTGCCGGCGGTGGTCCGGCCGGAATGAAAGCCGCCGCGGTGGCTGCGCAGCGCGGACATGAGGTCACCCTTTACGAGGCCAGCGCGCAACTCGGCGGGCAAGTGCTGCTGGCGCAATTGTTGCCACGACGTAGCGAGTTCGGCGGTGCCAGCACCAATCTGCAACGCGAGATGGAACTGGCCGGCGTGCGCGTGGTGCGCAATACCCGCGTCGACCGTGCGTTGGTGGAGCGCGAGCGCCCGGATATGGTGATCGTCGCCACTGGCGCCGAGCCCTACTGGCCGGCATTCGAGCGCGGTGGTGAGTTGCAGGTGGTGGACGCCTGGCAAGTGCTGCGCGACGAAGTACAGATCGGCCGTTCGGTGGTGGTGGTCGACTGGCGCTGTGACTGGATCGGCCCCGGCATCGCCGAGCGTCTGGTGCGCGCCGGGCATCAGGTGCAACTGGCGGTCAACGGCACGCATTGCGGGGAAAACCTGCCACTGTACGTGCGCGATCAACTGGCCGGAGAACTGCATAAGCTGGGTATCCCGATCACGCCCTACGCCCGGCTTTACGGTTGCGACGACAACACCGTCTACTTGCAACACACCGCCAGCGGCGAACCGATGCTGTTCGAGAACATCAATACGCTGGTGCTCTGTCAGGGCCATCAACCGGTGGACACCCTGGGTGCTGAGCTGCAAGGTCTGGTGGAGTTCCGGCGCATCGGCGACTGCCTGGCACCGCGTACCGCCGAAGAAGCGATTTATGAAGGGCTGAAAGTCGCCTGGGAGCTGTGAGGCTGTTTATACTCCGGGGACTCTAATTACCCCCCCTGTAGGAGCTGCCGCAGGCTGCGATCTTTTGATCTTGTTTTTGAAAAGCAAAATCAAAAGATCGCAGCCTGCGGCAGCTCCTACAAGGTTCGCGGAACTCACCATGAGCAACAACAGCACGACACAGCCCGCAACCGGCACTGCCGAACCGCACTTTCTCGGCACACGGATTCGCGGCCTGCGCAAACGTCGGGGCATGACCCTGGCGGAACTGGCGCAAATGAGTGAGTTGACGGCGGGCTACATCAGCCAGCTCGAACGCAACCTTGCCTACCCGTCGATCCCCGCGTTGTTCAACATCGCCCGAAGCCTGGGCGTGACCATTCAGTGGTTCTTCGCCAGCGAAGCCAACACCGCGCCCGAAGACCACGGTTACGTGGTGCGCAAGAACAGCCGCATGAGCGTGCATTACGAAGACGGCATCGTCGACCAGTTACTGACCCCGCAACCCAACCGTCAGCTGGAAATGCTCCATTCACGCTTCCCGCCAGGCACCTACAGCCAGGAAAGCTACAGCCACGAAGGCGAAGAAGCCGGCTATCTGCTGTCGGGCAGTTTCGAGTTGTGGGTCGGGGAACGTTATTTTCAGCTCAACGAAGGCGACAGCTTCAGCTTTTCCAGCCAGGAGCCCCATCGTTATGGCAACCCGGGCGAGGTGGATGCCGTGGTGGTCTGGGTGATTACGCCGCCGACGTTCTGACCTCGACTCAGCGACGCACGCGCCCGTTCAACTGACTGACGCATGCGCGCTTCAAGGTGTCGCTGGGCAACTCCTTGAACAAGGCGTGATAGCTGCTGGAAAACCGCCCAAGGTGCCAGAACGACCAGTGCATCGCCACTTCAGCCACCGTGGTGTCCGTGGCCGTGCGGCTGAGCAATTCGCGGCGGGCGCTGTTGAGCCTGCGCAAGCGCAGCCATTGCGTCGGCGCCATACCGGTGTAGGTTTTGAACGCCTGTTGCAACTGACGCAGTGAGACTTCGGCGACCTGGGACAACTCCAGCAAATTGAGGTTCTCCTCGGGGGCGTCCGCCGCCCATTCACCGATCCGTTTCATGATTGTTCGCTCCCCTGCCCGGCGCTGCAGCGCGCCTCGATCCAGACAAACGCAGGCGTTGTCGAGAATGAACAGGCAGTCATCCAGCAACTGCTGGGTCAGCGCTTCCTTGCTCGGCGGGTCGATGGTCTGTGACAGCCGGGTCAGGGTTCCGCTCAGCCAACGGCTGAACAACGCGTTCTGCTGCGAATTAAGCGGGGCCATGAACAACCCTTCCAGCCTTTCGATACTCAGGCCGTGGTGCTGAACGAACTCCGGGCCGAACACCACGGCCACTTCCTGGTAGTTCTCCGGGGTGATCCAGATGTTGCGGCTTTCGCCGTTCAGCACATAAAGCGCGTTGTCACTGCGATCGAAACAGAACGCCAGCGAACCCGGCGGAGCGCTGAAATTCTGCTCGACACGGGTGTTCATGCACTCCTCGTAAATCTGCACACCTTGCAGGTCCAGATAACGCACCTGGCCTGCGAAATGCCCGGGCGACATCTGCTGATAGTGCTGCACCCACCCAGGGGTCGCCCGGATCTGTTCGGCGACATCGGCGGTGTTGAAAGCCTGCACGTGCAAGGGGTTTGACTCTGTCATGGAATGACCTGTGCGCACTTTTTTGGTGCGTTCCGGTTCTGCTTAAAGTGGATAGATGGAACGAAACGCGTCGCCCAAGATAGTCGTCAACGCGCTACAGGGGAAGTCTCTCGCCGCTTGTACGGAATGCAGAGATCAACTCTGGCGCTGATAAAACCAACAACGAGGTCTTTATGAATGCCCCTTTCGATCAGCTGTCCTCATGGCTGAAAGAACACAAGATTACCGAAGTCGAATGCGTGGTCAGTGACCTGACCGGTATCGCTCGCGGCAAAATAGCGCCCACCAACAAGTTCCTGCATGAGCGAGGCATGCGCCTGCCGGAAAGTGTGCTGTTGCAAACGGTAACCGGGGACTTTGTCGACGACGACATTTATTACGACCTGCTCGACCCTGCCGATATCGACATGGTTTGCCGACCGGACTCTTCGGCGATTTACGTGGTGCCTTGGGCGATCGAGCCGACCGCCATCGTGATTCACGACACCTTCGACAAGCTCGGCAATCCGATCGAACTGTCGCCACGCAACGTGTTGAAAAAAGTCCTCAAGCTCTACGCCGACAAAGGCTGGCAGCCGATCGTGGCGCCGGAAATGGAGTTCTACCTGACCCAGCGCTGCGAAGATCCGGACTTGCCGCTCAAGGCGCCATTGGGTCGCTCGGGCCGCGCCGAAAGCGGTCGTCAGTCGTTCTCCATCGATGCGGCCAACGAATTTGATCCGCTGTTCGAAGACGTCTACGACTGGTGCGAACTGCAAGGACTAGACCTCGACACGCTGATCCACGAAGACGGCCCGGCACAGATGGAAATCAACTTCCGTCACGGCGATGCGCTGGATCTGGCCGACCAGATCACCGTGTTCAAGCGCACCCTGCGCGAAGCGGCGCTCAAGCACAACGTCACCGCCACCTTCATGGCCAAGCCGATCGGCGACGAACCGGGCAGCGCCATGCACCTGCACCAGAGCGTGGTGGACATCGCCACCGGCAAGCCGATCTTCGCCACAGACGACGGCCAGATGAGCGAGCTGTTCCTGCACCACATCGGCGGTCTGCAAAAGTACATTCCGAAACTGCTGCCGATGTTCGCGCCCAACGTCAACTCGTTCCGCCGCTTCCTGCCGGACACCTCGGCACCGGTCAACGTCGAATGGGGCGAAGAAAACCGCACCGTCGGCCTGCGCGTACCGACCTCCAGTCCCGAGGCCATGCGCGTGGAAAACCGTCTGCCGGGCGCCGATGCCAACCCGTACCTGGCCATTGCCGCGAGCCTGTTGTGCGGTTATCTCGGCATGATCGAACGCATCGATCCGAGCGCGCCGGTGCAGGGCCGCGCGTATGAACGTCGCAACCTGCGCCTGCCGATCACCATCGAGGATGCGCTGGCGCACATGGAAGATTGCCCGACCATCGAACGCTATCTGGGGACAAAGTTCGTCCGCGGCTACGTCGCGGTCAAACGTGCCGAACACGAAAACTTCAAGCGGGTGATCAGTTCCTGGGAGCGGGAGTTCCTGTTGCTGAGTGTTTGATCTCTATCAATTGAAACACTAACCCTGTGGGAGCGAGCTTGCTCGCGATGGCGGTAGTTCAGTCAGCATTGATGTTGAATGTAATGCCGCTATCGCGAGCAAGCTCGCTCCCACAGGTATTGCGCTTGACTGAAAAGCTCCGACCAAACACACATCGAAAACAATCATTCAAAGAGGTGTCGAAATGCGTCTATTGAAATCAGTTGTTCCCGCAGCGCTTGCGCTGTTGTGCAGTGTCGGCGCGCAAGCGCAGCCGAGCGTCAGTGTGTACAACTGGACCGACTATATCGGTACTACCACCCTCGCCGACTTCCAGGCGAAAACCGGTATCAAGGTCATCTACGACGTATTCGACTCCAACGAAACCCTGGAAGGCAAACTGCTCGCCGGGCGTACCGGGTATGACGTGGTGGTGCCTTCCAACCATTTCCTGGCGCGTCAGGTGAAAGCCGGGGCGTTCCTCAAACTGGACCGCTCGCAGCTGCCCAACTGGAAAAACCTCGACCCTAAATTGCTGACGCTGCTGGAGAAGAACGATCCGGGTAACGAGCACTCGGTGCCATACCTGTGGGGCACCAACGGCATCGGCTACAACGTCGACAAGATCAAGCAAGTGCTGGGCATCGATCACATCGACTCCTGGGCCGTGCTGTTCGAACCGGAAAACCTGAAAAAGCTTACCCAATGCGGCGTGTCGATGATGGACTCGGCGGATGAAGTATTCCCGGCGGTGCTCAACTACATGGGCATGGACCCGCGCAGCTCGAATGTCGAAGACTACAAAAAAGCCGAAGCCAAGCTGCTGACGCTGCGCCCGTACATCACCTATTTCCACTCCTCCAAGTACGTGTCGGATCTGGCCAACGGCGACATCTGCATCGCGTTCGGCTATTCGGGGGACGTGTTCCAGGCAGCGAACCGCGCCAAGGAAGCGAAGAACGGCGTGAACATCGCCTATGCGATCCCCAAGGAAGGCAGCAACCTGTGGTTCGACTTGCTCGCCGTGCCCGCTGATGCCGGCAACGCCAAGCAAGCCCACGAATTTATTAACTACCTGCTTGAGCCGGAGGTGATCGCCAAAGTCAGCGCCACCGTCGGTTACGCCAACCCTAACCCTGCGGCCAAGCAGTTCATGGACGCCGAGTTGGTGAACAATCCAGAGGTTTATCCTTCCCAGGCGGTGCTGGACAAGCTGTACATCTCGACCACACCGACACCGGAGATCATGCGTCTGATGACCCGTTCCTGGAGCAAAGTGAAGTCCAACAAATGAATCAGGCAGCAACTATGAACCCGGCGGCGGAACACGCCCGCTCCTACTACAACGCCTCTGCCAATGCGATGGTGCAACACCCGACGCTGACGTCGGATCTGGAAGCTGACGTCTGTGTGATCGGCGGCGGCTTTACCGGCGTCAACACCGCCATTGAACTGGCCCAGCGCGGGCTCTCGGTGATCCTGCTGGAGGCGCGACGGATCGGCTGGGGTGCCAGCGGCCGTAATGGCGGACAGTTGATCCGCGGCATTGGTCATGACGTTTCGGGCTTTGCCCGTTACGTCGGCCAGGAGGGCGTGCGCTATCTGGAGCGTGCCGGCATCGAATCGGTCGAGGTGGTGGGCAATCGCATCCACGAGCACGGCATCGACTGCGACCTGCGCTGGGGTTTTTGCGAACTGGCCAATACCCCCGCGCAGTTCGCCGCGTTTCAGGTTGAACAGCAAACCCTGAACGCACAGGGCTATGCCCACGAAACCCGCCTCGTCAGACCCGAAGACATGCGGCAAGTGGTGAACTCCGGTGTTTACGCGGGCGGTCTGGTGGACATGGGGTCAGGCCATCTGCACCCACTCAATCTGGTACTCGGCGAGGCTCGGGTCGCCGAGTCGCTGGGGGTGCGGATCTTCGAGCAAAGTCCGGTACTGGAGATCATCCATGGCAGCACCGTGAAGGTTCGTTGCGCGAGCGGATCGGTGCGCGCCGGGAGTCTGGTGCTGGCCTGCAACGCACATCTGGAGGAACTTGAGCCAAAGCTCAGCGGCAAGGTGCTGCCGGCGGGCAGCTACATCATCGCCACCGAGCCGTTATCGGCGCAGGCTGCCGCCGAGTTGATCCCGCAGAACCTGGCGCTGTGCGATCAGAAGGTCGGTCTCGACTACTACCGACTGTCAGCGGACCGGCGCTTGCTGTTCGGTGGCGCCTGCCACTATTCGGGGCGCGATCCAGCGGATATCACTGCCTACATGCGCCCGCAAATGCTCAAGGTGTTCCCGCAACTGGCCAACGTGCGCATCGACTATCAATGGGGCGGCCGGATTGGCATTTCTGCCAACCGCTTCCCTCAGGTCGGGCGTTTGCCAGCGCACCCGAATGTGTTTTACGCCCAGGGTTATTCGGGGCATGGCCTTAACGTCACGCACTGGACTGCGCGCTTGCTGGGCGAGGCGATTCACGCCGGGCACAGCCAGGGCATGGATGTATTCAGCGCCGTGCCGCACATTACCTTTCCAGGTGGACGCGCCTTGCGCACGCCGCTCCTGGCATTGGGCATGTTGTGGTATCGCCTGCGTGAAATGCTTGGCTGAGGCACCTGGTCTTTACTTCAGTAATGACTGAGGAGCTTCGCGCAATGGCCATGATCGAACTGCACCGCGCACAACGGGACGAACTGGACTGCATCGAAAACCTGATGCAGTTCTACATGTACGACTTCAGCGAATGGCTGCCGTTGAAGTTTGGCGCGCACGGATTCTTCACCATCCAGCCGATGCTCGACTACTGGAGAAAGCCTGCGACGCAGCCGTTTCTGATCAAGGTTGACGGGGACATCGCCGGGTTCGTGACGGTTGACGACGCGGTTCGTCTTGAGGACGTGCAGTACAACATCGGCTACTTTTTCGTCAGCCGCCGCTATCGAGGTCGCGGCGTCGGGAAGTTTGTGGTGTCTGCCCTGCTCAAGCAGCTTCCCGGTCAGTGGCAGATTTTTCATATCGACGCCAATCAGCCGGCGCAGGCGTTCTGGGCCAAAGTCATCCCGGAGCTGACCCAGGGCGAGTTCACTCGCCACCCACTACTCGTCGACGGATACCCGTGCACGCTGTTCAAGTTTCAGTTCATGCCGTCTTAAGCCCCCTTCGTGCATCGAATGATGCTGGCAATGGCTGGCGTACTCCTGACACTGCGTCCAGACTCTGGTCAATAGCCGATCCCCCGCGCTGACGTCTCGAGGCCCTGTGTATGCTGCTTTTCCTGTTACCTCAGGCTGACTACGACCCCACTGAAAGCAGCGTGCCCTGGCAGGCGTTACACGACGCCGGGATCGAGGTGCGGTTTGCGACACCGCAAGGTTTGCCGGCGTATGCCGACGCGCGACTGGTGGACATCGGTTTCGGTCCGTTGAATTCGCTGCTGATGACCCGCAAAGAAGATCTTCAGCACTACGCGGCCATGACCGCCGACGAGAGTTTCAGGTCGCCCATGGCCTACGCAGGGGTAGACCCCGAGCAGTTCGAGGGGCTGGTAATCCCGGGCGGCCATGCCAAGGGCATGCGCAGCTTGCTGGAATCCGAAGACGCCCGGCGGATTGTCCGGCACTTCTTTGATACACAGAAACCGGTCGCGGCGGTCTGCCATGGCGTATTGCTGCTGGCCCGCACGCTGGATGCCGACAACGTGTTTTCGGTGCTGCACGGCCGCAAGGTGACCGCATTGCTGGCCAACACCATGGAGCTGCCAGCCTGGTGGGTTACTGCACCGTGGCTCGGCCGTTACTACCGCACATACCCGCAAACGGTACAGGCCGAAGTCACTGCGGCATTGGCCAGCCCTCATGACTTCTTGCCGGGGCCGCGATTCGCGCAACGTGATTCAGTAGAAAACCCGCAACGCGGGTTTATCGTGCGCGACGGCAACCTGCTGACCGCACGCTGGCCGGGCGACTGCCACCGTTTTGCGGCAGAGCTGGTCAGCATGCTGCGCCAGACACGCGGTGTTCAGACCCAGCGCCGGGCTGACTGGAAAGTCGGCATGCATTGACGGCTGCGGGGCGTCTCACGCGCGCCCGCTGACCGACCACCAACGCGGCAGCAACTGCTGAACCTTGCTTTCGCCAAAGCGGTCATCGATCAGCATCACGATGCCTTGATCCTGTTGGGTACGAATCACCCGTCCGGCGGCTTGCACCACCTTCTGCACACCGGGAAACAGATAGGCGTAGTCGTAACCCGCGCCGAAGATCGCGGCCATGCGCTGTTTCAGCTGCTCGTTGACCGGGTTCAGTTGCGCCAGCCCCAGGGTCGCGATAAAAGCGCCGATCAGCCGTGAACCCGGCAAGTCGATGCCTTCACCAAACGCCCCGCCCAATACCGCAAAGCCGATGCCCTTGCTAGCTGGCGTGAACTGTTCAAGAAATTCCTGACGCCGGGCTTCGTCCATGCCACGTGACTGCGACCACTGGTTGATCTGCGGCCAGGTCTCGGCGAACAACTGCGCCACTTGTTGCAGATAATCAAAGCTGCTGAAAAACGCCAGGTAATTGCCGGGACGCTCTGTGAACTGTCGGGCCATCAGTTCGACAATCGGCGCAAGCGAGGCCTGCCGGTGCACGAACCGCGTGGAGATCCGGCTGACGATGTGCACCTTGAGCTGCTCGGCACTGAACGGCGACTCGACGTCGACCCACACCGTGGTCACCGGCAACCCGAGCAGGTCGGCGTAATAGCGCTGCGGGCTCAAGGTCGCGGAAAACATCACCGTGCTGCGCGCCGCCGTCAGACGCGGGCGAATAAAGCCGGCCGGCACCACGTTACGCAGACATAGCTGCGACAGGCTGCGCGTGCTGCTGAGGTCGCGCTTGCTGATGTCGAACAGGAAATGCTCATCGAACAGTTCGGCTACCCGGCTGAATTGCAGCGCATCGAAATAAAAACTCTGCAATGCAGCGTCCAGCCCTTGCGGGTGATCGTTGAGGTAATCGCCGATGGCCGCCGTGCAGAGCGACAGCGCCTGCAATAATTTGTCCGGGGCCTTGGCGTAGGCCTGATAAGGGCTGAGCTGTGCTTTGTGCAGTGCGTTCCATTCACGGTTGACCCGCTGCAAGCTCTTTTTCAGAACCTCGGGAGCGCTTTTGCGCAGCGTATTCAAAGTGAACTGATCGAGGCTCGCGCTGTACATCTGCCGACCGCGCTCCACCAGGTTATGGGCCTCATCCACCAGCACCGCGACCTTCCATTGGTTGGCCTGGGCCAAACCGAACAACAACGCACTGAAGTCGAAATAGTAGTTGTAGTCGGCAACCACCACGTCAGCCCAACGGGCCATTTCCTGGCTCAGGTAATACGGACAGACCTGATGCTCCAAGGCAACCTGGCGCAGAGTTGCCTGATTGAGCAGCGTCACCCGGCTCGCCACCTCACGGGCCGCCGGCAAGCGATCGTAAAAGCCTTTCGCCAACGGACAGGATTCGCCGTGACAGGCTTTGTCCAGGTGCTCGCAGGCTTTGTCGCGAGCAATCATCTCAAGCACTCGCAACGGCAAGCCAGCGGCGCTGTCGACGATGACCTGGGTCGCATCCAGCGCCAATTTGCGCCCGGGAGTCTTGGCCGTGAGGAAGAACACTTTGTCCAGTTGCTGCGGTGCCAACGCCTTGAGCATCGGAAACAGCGTGCCCACCGTCTTGCCAATGCCGGTCGGTGCCTGGGCCATCAGGCAACGCCCGGTGCTGACCGCTTTGAACACCGATTCGGCAAGGTTACGTTGCCCCGGGCGAAAATCCGGGTACGCAAAGCGCAGCACCTGCGCGGCCTGATTGCGCGCTTCACGATGGGTCATTTCCTGCTCGGCCCAATACAGAAACAGCCCGCACTGCAGCGTGAAGAAACGCTCCAGCTCAACCGCGCTCCAGGTTTCGACCAGGCTGGTTTCCTTTTCGCTGACGATATCGAAATACACCAGCGCTAGCTTGATCTCGGCCAACTGGAGTTTCTGGCACATCAACCAGCCGTAGATTTTCGCCTGAGCCCAATGCAACTGGCGGTGGTTGGCCGGCATCCGCTCAAGTTCACCACGGTAGGTTTTGATTTCCTCAAGACGGTTCTGGCCGGGGTCATAACCGTCCGCCCTGCCCCTGACCGTCAACTGCCGATATTTGCCTTCGAGGGCGACTTCGTTTTGATAGGTCTCACTGCGCCGCGAAGCGACAGTACGATGGCCAACGATGCCTTCCAGGGCAGTCGGTGACGGCGTGAAGCGCAGGTCGAGATCACCGGACTTGGCGGTGAACTCACACAACGCACGCACCGCAACGCTGTAGCTCACGCCTCGAGCTCCGCCCATTGCACATAACAGACGGCGACAGGCATCTGATGCTCGTGGCAGAACTCCAGCCAGCGCAGTTGATTGTCTTGCAGGCGATCGCCCGGGCCTTTGACCTCGATCATCCGGTAGGTCTTGTGTTGCGGCCAGAACTGGATCAGGTCCGGCATTCCGGCGCGATTGGCCTTGATGTCCAGCAACAGTCGATTGAACCAGTGCTTGAGGTGTTCGGCCGGCAGACAGTCCAGCGCCTGCTCAAGCAGCTCTTCGGTCAGCACGCCCCAAAACACAAAGGGTGACTGCACACCCGATTTGGCGCGAAAACGCTGGCGGATGGTCTGCGCATAACGCCCATCGTCCAGCTCTGTCAGGCACGCCTGGAACAGATCGGCACGTCGTGAATGGAAGTCCTCGTTGAGCAGGTCCACCGGCCCGCGCTGGAACGGGTGAAAAAACGCCCCCGGCAACGGCGCAAAAATCGCCGGCCAGCAGAGCAATCCGAACAACGAGTTGATCAGGCTGTTTTCGACGTAATGCACTGGCGCTGCGGGTTCATCGAGATGCGCCTGAACGTAGAACTCGACCGACAGCGCCGGGTCGGCTCGCAACAGGCTCAGGTCCAGACGTTCAACTTCGCGTGCCTTGACCCGTGGCGCCGGCGGCCCGCCAAGCTTGCGCCGCAACCTGGGCAGCACCCGCAACAGCTGTTGTTGCTCGGCGGCGCTCTCCGGCGCGTGTTCGGCGTCGGTCGCCAACTCCAGCGCCAATGGATATTCAGCGCAACGTTCCAGCACCCGGATCAAGCGCAACCTGGCGCCCGGATACGCACATTCGCGGTAGATCGTTAGCGCTGCCGAGAAATCGGCGACTCGCTCGCAGTGTTGCCCGATCTGAAACAACAGCTTGGCGCGCCGCCGCTCAAGCCAGGGGTTGGCGGTTTGCAGTGCCTGGATCTGTTCGACTACCTGCGCCAGGGTTTCTCCGGCTTCAAAACGCAGCTGACAATCGTGCAGATAGAGAAACGCCTCGACGTCGTCACGACTGCGCAAGCCTCGGGACTCGGCGCAAAACTCGACTTTCTCATAGGTATAGATGCCAAGATCCGCCAGCACGAACTCCGACCAATCCTGATACAGATTGCCGAAGAACATCAGCCGCAGGCGATCGCACAGGTCCATGATGGTCAGGCTCAACAACCGGTCATCCAGCGTTGGGCACCAGGTTTTGAAGGCCAGCGGCTGGGTGAATTGCTCACTCAATACGGCCAGCCAGTCGGACTTTTTCGCTTTGGGTTGTTCGATGGCCGTGCTGAAACACTGAAGGATTTCCGGTTTGAGCAGCACCTCGAACAGCTCACCAATCGACAGCAGCGCCTGTTCGTTTACCCAGCAGAGGTTCAGCAAGGGTTCTACCGCGCTGGCGATTTCGCCAATTTCGGCGTAGTGCAACTTGCCGAGGCGAAAATGCAGCCCCTTGCGCATGACCATTCTGACCAGCAGTGCCTGAGACGCGCGCGGCAACTGGCCAAAATCAACGATAAATTGCTGCTCCTCCACGCTGAGCACATCGGCATAGCGTTGCTCAAGCCAGGCGAGCACTTGTTGGAAGTTGTTCAGGTAATAGAACGGATCTTCGAGCGGATTGACTGTCACAGATAGAAAGCGCCATGGCGAGCAGGTACTGGTTATGCGTACAGATATCAGCTGAGCCCCGGTGTTGGCAAACGGAAAGAGATAAGTGGCCATCACGCACCCCCCGTAGCAGCTGGCGGAGCCTGCGTTCGGCTGCGCAGCAGTCGTAAAATCAGACCATGCGGTCTTCCAGATCGACCGTGGAGGCAGGATTTACGAGCGCTGCGCACTCGAACGCAGCCTTCGGCAGCTGCTACGGATCGCGTTACGGCTTAACTGATCGTCATCAGCCGGTTTGGTGGCTTTTTCCGCCATAAACCGAACTTTCCCCGGATGAGTGACACCAAGGACGGTCAGTATCGAAATGACGCACCTGTGCGCCAAAACGATCTAGAGAGTTCTGAAAGAGAGGTTTGTCTATGAATATCCGCATTCTGAGCTTGCCCCTGGCCATCGTGGGCTTGCTGGCATTAGGCGGTTGCGCGTCACCAACGGTGGTGACATTGCAGAACGGCACTCAGTATTTGACCAAGGACATGCCGAAAACCAAGGGCACGGGAGGTTTCGTTGAGTTCGAGGACATTTCCGGAGCCAAAATCAAGGTCAAGGCGGACGACGTCGCCACCGTCCGCAAAGGGAACTGATCGAAAGCCTTAAGGCGTCTGCAGTGCAGGGTCCTGCCCCGTAATAGTGTCATCGCAGGAAATGACCTGCCCGCCGCGTTGCAGCATTTGCCCTCTGATCGTTTGGCAACGCTCGTAATCCCGAGCAGTCGCGTTGTCGATGCTGATGTTGCCGGTCACAGGCGGCTGCTTGCCGTCACCCAGGCTTAGTTTCACCCAGGGTTGTTCCGGCTGAATCTGAAAACGGCTTTTCTCGGGTTCAGGCTTGGTCTGTTCGACCTTTGCGGGTGCTGGCAGTTGATCGGCTGTTACGCCATATCGATTCAAAATCGAGCCATGAGGCAACTCCTCAGCCATCGCGCTCGCCGATAAAATCATCAGCGCTACTGCGACTGCCCGGCTCTTGCTGTTACTCACTGTATTCAATCTCCTGTTTTCAGTTCACCGCGCCTGGCGTCTGTGCTGCGCGCAGTAGTGCCACCTGGAAACGCATGGCGTGGCCGACGGTTTAATGCCATTGCAGAAAAAAACACCGAAGCACACGCAGAAAATTCTCTTTTACGCCTGGCTCACCGGAACATTGTGGCTATGCTTTTCAAAACCGACAGGCATTTTCCTGAGCCTGGGAACACGTTTTTGTCCGGTATTTGAGCCTTCCGTGTAGCGACAGGTCACCTTTTTCGATCACAAGGAATTATCAGCGTGCAGACCCTACAACGCCCATTGAGCGATAAGGACTTCGCGCTTCCCCTGCCCGGCTTCAAAGTTCTGGCGCTGGCCCTTGCGGTATTCGGGCTCGGTGCCTGCAGCAGTATCCACGCACACACCACCGAATACGCCGGAGGCCAGCACACAGCCGCCACGTCCCCGAACTCGGTGCAGATATTGCGTAGCGCGCCCACACGACCCTACACACGGTTGGGGGAAGTGATTCTGCACTCAAGCGAGCAGCCGGCTCCGCCCGTCAACGAGTTCGAGCAGAAACTGCGTGAAGAAGCGGCAAAAATCGGCGGCGATGCGGTGGTGGTGATCTACGACATGGTCCTGCCAATATCGGCTTACGTCAGCGCTCCGCTTCCGCTGAATCGGGATATCCACACCGAGCAGAGACGCAAGCTCAAAGGCATCGTGATTCACTATGAATAAACGCCGAAAAGCCCGGCACGAACCGAGGTTCGCGCCGGGCTTTTTAACGTCAGGCGATGACCACGCCTGAACTGGCCAGGTGATCGAGCCCAACCCCGACCAGCGTCACCGAGTCGCTGCCGAAGCTCAGCACCGTATCGGCGCCTACTGCTTTGGCGTGATCGTGCACGTCATAACTCTGGCCGACACCCTGAACGCCCATGAACACCAGTTTATCGCTGGCCTGGTAGCCGAGGATCCGGTCGTTGCCGAAGTGGCCGCTGAACAGGAAGGTATTGTTGCCACCTCCCGACTCCATCAGGTCATTTCCGGCACCGCCAACCAGCACGTTATTGCCTTTACCACCGATCAAATGGTCGTTGCCGTCCAGGCCAAACAACCACTCGCCACTCGCGTCGGCCTTGAGGATATTGTCGCCCGCCCCACCTTTGAGCGATGCCGCGTATTGAGTCAGGTGGTTCCCCGCGAGCAGGCCTTTGTCGGTGACGCTATGGGTCACGTCATCCTTGAACAAGCCCCAGAGGAACCCCGGCTCTTTGCTGGTGATGCTACCGATGTCGCGGGTGATACTGATCCCGCCGTACGCATCGCGCACGTACAGGGTGCCAGCACCGTCGTTGGCAAACTCGAAGTTTTTCACCGACTGCTGCAGGTCCAGGGTATTGCTGCCCTTGCCGCCCAGAATGATGTTGTAGCCGCCCGCATCCCTGAAGGTGTTGTTGCCATCGCCGCCCTCCAGATAGTCATTGCCTTTGCCACCCTGGATCAGATTGTCACCGTGACTGCCGATGATAAAGGTGCTGCCCTTGTGGGGCTCGGCGTTGCGGTTGAGGTCCTGAACCCAGGTAGTAGCGCGCGCAGGATCCGACAGGTTGGCGACGATGATCGTCGAGTCCTTGTTGGTCAGGTCGTAGAACTTCGACTCCAGTACCCGGGTCATGCCATCGCCATAACCGGTGGGCAGATGGGAAATCCAGGTGGGGACGTTGAGGATCGAAAACGGCAGCAGGTTCCAGGCGGCCGAAGCGTAATGGTCGTTGAAGCTTACGATGTTGTTGGTCGCCGAATCCTGATGGGCATCGTGCACGCCCACCGATGCCAGGTTGAACGTTGAACCGTCCAGGGCGCGGAATACCGGATCGTTTTCGTAACCGATGTTGAGCACTTTGTCGGTGCCGCTCTGGGTCGGTGACGCGTAGGCGACGTAGTTGGAATCCTTGTAGAAACCGTTCCAGTGATCGCCGCTCAGGTCCGCCAGGCTATTGACCGCCAGCCCGCCGAGGCTGTGGCCGCTGACCAGCACGTCCTTGCCGCTCAGACCATTGGCCGCAGCAAACTCAGCAACATTCTTGAGCAGTGAACCAAAGGCTTCGCCGACGTAGTTCTTGGCGTAATCCTTGGGACCCAACGCCGCCATCAGGTCGTTGATCACATCACCGATGGAGTCCGAAATCTGTATTTCACGGGGACCACTGGTGCCACGAAAGGCGATGCCGATTTCCGTGAGATGCCCTTGAGCGTCGTACTTGCCGAGGATCTCGACTTGAGCCGTGGTGTAACCGGCTTTCTCGCCGAAGAAAGTGCCTCGCGCATCGACCTTGCCGCCATAGCCTAACTGGCTGGCGGTGATCGGTGTCCAGCCAGCTTTCTGCACTGCATCCAGCGCGGCTTTTTCCGAATCGGGGTTCCACGGAATGCCGGGAATCACCCCTTGCGAGTCTGTGCCGCCGATCAGCGCGGTGACCAGCGTCGCCGGCAGTCCGAGACCGAAACCGTTGTGCTGATAGCCCGTGGCAAAGCCATTGTCGAGGTTGTGATAGGAATACAGCGTGATCGCCAGCGCATCGGCAAACAGCGCTTTTGAATCGGCTGAGTTGTGGTTTTTGTAGTCATAAACACCCATGGTATTGCCTCTCTCTTTGTTGAAATTGTCAGAGATAGCTCACGCAGCTGGAACGCCCCGCAGCGCAGGGCGTTCTATTTAGTGCAATGCCTGATGCTGCGGTTTAAACAAATACGATCCCCGCGCCTGACAGGTTGTCCAGGCCGACACCGACCAGCGTCACCGCGTAGTCGCCGACCTTGAGCAGCGTGTCATTACCCGATTGCGAAACATGCTGGCTGTAGTCATAGCCCTGCCCCGCGCCTTGAACCCCCATGAACACCAGTTTGTCGCTGCCCTGATAGCCGTTGATGGCGTCGAAGCCGAACGCGCCGCTGAACAGGAAAGTGTTGTGGCCACCGGAGGCATACATGACGTCATTGCCTTCGCCGCCCACGAACGTCACCTGGCTTTTGTCGCTGCGCAGCACGTCGTTGCCAGACAGTCCGAACAGCCAGTCACCGTCGGCGGTCGCCACCAGCGAATTGCCATAGGCATCGCCATTGAGCGAGTGGTTGTAGTGAGTCAGCTCGGTGCCGGCCAACAAGCCTTTGTCGGTGACGTTATAGGTAACGTCCTTGTTGAGCAGGCCCCACATGGTGCCCGACTCCTTGCTGACCAGCGCGCCGATGTCGCGGGTCATGCTGATGCCACCATAGCTGTCGCGCACATACAGCGTGCCGTCGCCATCGTTGGCAAAGGTGAAGTTCTTCAGCGGCTGTTGCAGTTCGAAGACGTTCTGCCCTTTGCCGCCGAGCAGGATGTTGTAGCCGCCGGCATCCCTGAAGGTGTCATTGCCGTCGCGGCCTTCAAGGAAGTCATTGCCCTTGCCGCCCCGCAGCAGGTCGTTGCTGTCGGTGCCGATGATGAAGGTGCTGCCCGTGTGCGTTTCACCACTGCGACCCAGGTCTTCGATCCAGGTGCTGGCGCGCAACGACTCCGACAACGTGGAAACGAGGATGGTCGAGTCCTTGCTGGTGAGATCGTAGAAACTCGAGCCGATCACCCGATTCAAGCCGTCGGCATAACCGAGAGAGCTGTGGGCCGCCCAGTGCTGCGGGTTGGCAATGCTGAAGGGTGTCATCTGGGTCGATGCGTAATGGTCGTTGAAGTTGACGATGTTGTTGGTCGCCGACTCCCGGGGCTTGTCGTGCTTGTACAGCGATGAACTGGTGAAGGTCGTACCATCGAGCACGCGAAACACCGGGTCGTTTTCGTAACCGATGTTCAACACATGGGTGCCCACCGAGCTTTGGGTCGGCGAGGCGAAGGTCACGTAGTTGGCGTCCTTGTAGTAACCGCCCCAGTGATCGGCACTCAATTCGGCCACGCTGTTGGCGCCCAGACCGCCCAGACTGTGGCCAGTGATCAGCACGTCCTTGGCGTTCAGGCCCTTGCTGCTGGCAAACGTGGCGACGTCCTTGAGCAAGGTGTCGAAGGCGCTTTTGGCGTAGTTCTTCGCATAATCCTTCGGGCCGATAGCGGCCAAAAGATTGTTCTTCATATCGCCATAGGTATCGCTATAACCCAGGCCACCAGTCCCGCGAAACGCGATACCGAGGGAGATCAGCTTGCCTGCGGCGTCGTACTTGGCCAACACCTCGGCTTCGGCGCTGGTGAAGCCATCCTGCTCGCCAAAGAACGTGCCCTGGGCACCGACCTTGCCCTGATAGCCCAATTGTCCGGCAGTGACCGGCGTCCAGCCGGAGGCCAATGGCTTGCCGGTCGGCGTGTAGGCGTACAGCGTCAATGCAATCGCATCGCTGTACAACGCCTTGCCGGCTTCGCTGCCGAACGTCCTGTAATCAAAAACACCCATTTTCTTGCCTCTTCATTTTTGCTGGTACGTGTAGCGGTTTTTCAGATCAGAACTGTCAGTCGAGGGTCAGCCCGACGCCGTGGGTCTTGTCATTTGAGCGAGACGTCTATCGGGTGGTCGTGCGCGGGCCAAAGGCTTCATCGACCTTGGCCAGGACCTCTTCACGCAAGTTGCCGGCGTAGTAATGCAACTTGGTCCAGGCCATCAAGTAGTCATAACGGGCCTGGGCCAGATCACGGCGCGTGGTGTAGAGCTGCTGTTCGGCGTTCAGCGCGTCGAGGTTGACCCGCTCGCCGCCGAGGATGCTTTGCCTGGTCGAGACCACCAGGGCTTCAGCTGACGTCAGGGCCTTTTGATAGGCGCGCAGCTTGCTGACACCCGACAGGCAGGCGCTGAACTGACGACGCAGTTCGATCAGGGTTTCGCGGGTTTTCGAGTCCAGGTCGTATTCGGCCTGCTCCATCGAGCGACTGGCCTGACGAGTCGATGCCGACACCCCGCCACCGGCATACAACGGCACGCTGATCTCGATGCCAATGGTGTTGGTGTCGTAACGCTGGTTGTAGGTGTTGCCGCTTTCCGATTCGTTCTTCCGCGCTGTCGCGTAGGCGCTGACCCTGGGCAGGTGCCCGGCGCGATTGCGTTCTACTTCGAACCGCGCCACTTCAACCGCCTGACGCTGGGAGGCCAGGTTCGGGTTGTTGCTCAGTGCGAGTTCATGCCAGGTGTCGAAATTGGCCGGTTGCAAGGTGAATGACTGAAAGGAATCGCTCAAAGGCTCAAGGTCCTTGATATCAATATCCCGCGTGCCGATCAGCGCTCCCAGCTCACGCAAGGAAGCGTCTTGCTCATCGCGAGCCTCGATCTCTTCGGCAGTGGCCAGTTCGTAACGCGATTCCGCTTCGAGAATATCGGTGCGGGTGCCCTCGCCCTGCCGGAACATCTGTTCGTTCTGCTGGAACTGCTGTTCGAAGGCTTTTTTCTTCGCTTGCGCGATGTCGATCTGATCCTGGGCGAACAGGGCCTGGGTGTAATAGGTCAGCACCCGCAGCAGCAGTTCCTGGCTCTTGCCGCGAAAGTTTTCATCGGCGAACAACGATTGCGCCACGCCTTTGCGATACGCCGCGTACGCCTCGTAGTCGAACAACGGTTGTTGCAGGGTGAAAGTCGAACCGTAGCTGTTGTAGTTGCGGTCGTCGGTCTGGTTGCGACGCCTTTCGTCCAGCGACGTTGCCTTGGAGTTGTTGCGGCCCTTGTTGTAGTTGTAACCCAGTTTCGGCAGCAAACCGGCGCGGCCAATCGCGCGGTTTTCCAGGCCCGCGTCACGTTCCTTGATCGCGCCGAGGAATATCGGATCGTTGCGCAGTGCCTGTTCGTAAACCTCAAATGGCCCCATGGCGTGAACGTTGGTGCAGACCAGCAATGCGATAGCGGTCCCGAGAATGGAAAGCTTGCTCATACGACGGGACATCCTTATTCCTCGGTCAATGCGGAGCCTGCCCGGTCGAGCAGAGGTTTGAACAGATAGTTGAGGAGTGAGCGTTCACCGGTGCGCACAAACATTTCTGCCGGCATGCCCGGCTTGATCACCAGCCCGTTGAGTTTCTCCATGGCCACATCGCTGACGCTGCTGCGCAGCACGTAGTACGGCACGCCGGTTTTCTCGTCGACCATCTGGTCGGCTGAAATCAGGCTGACTTCGCCAGATACACGCGGAGTTTTGCTCTGGTTGAACGCTGTGAACAGGATGTCCACCGGCAAGTGGCTGCCGACCTTGTCGATCAGGTTCACCGGCAGGTGACCTTCCACCTCCAGGCGCGTGCCTTGGGGCACGATCTCCAGCAAGGTTTCACCGGGGCGAACCACCGCACCTTCGGTGTGCACGCCAAGGTTGACCGCAATGCCGTCGGCCGGCGCGACGATTTCACTCTGTTGCAGATTAAAACCGGCCGAGGTCAGTTGCTGCTCCAGGGTCAGGCTTTTGAGCTGTGCGTCCGCCAACTGGCTGCGCACCTCTTTCTGGTACTCCTCGCTGTGCTGTTGCAGCTTCAAGCGCGTTTCAAGAATGCCCTGCTCTACTCGCCCGCTTTCGCCGCTGTTCTGCGCCAACTGCTGTTGTACCTGCGAGAGCTGACGCTGGAACTCCATCAGCCGGTTGCGCGGGATGTAACCGTTGTCGGCCAAGGGTTGCAGATTGGTCAGTTGCTGACGCAAGGATTCCGCCTGCGCGGTCAGGTCGGTGCGCGCCCGGCGCATCCCGGCCAATTGCGCGGTGGCGCCTTCGATGTTGGCGCGCAGCCCGGCCTGTTCACGGTCAAAGGCTTCGCGGCGGCTGCTGAAGAGTTGCCGCTGGCCTTCCAGCACCAACGCCAGACGCGGATCGGGGTCGTTGCTCAGTTCGGCCGGGAAACTCACCTGCTTGAGGTTGTCGCGCTCGCTCTGCCAACGCGCCAGGCTGGCCCAGGCCATGCGGTATTGGGCTTGCAAGGATTGCACGTCCGCTTCGACCTGTGTCTGGTCGAGGCGAAACAGCGGCTGGCCTTGCTTCACCGCCTCGCCTTCACGCACCAGAATCCGGCTGAGCACACCGCCACTCATCGATTGCACAGCCTTGCGCTTGCCGGACACCACTACCGTGCCCTGCACCGGGATCCCCTGATCGAGAGGCGCCAGGCTGGCCCAGAGGAAAAAGCTGCCGGCACCGACCACTGCCAGTATCCAGCCCATGCGGGCAAAAAAGCCGGCGTCGCGCTCAGGACGCTCCGGCGCGTAACCTTGTTCGATTGTCATACCGCTGTCCTTGCTCATACGACTGATGCTCATACACCAGAGCTCCTTGTCGGGGCCTGGTACTGACGGCTCATGCTGAGCCCGGCCGGTGTGGCGGCGGCTTTTTCCCGTGGTTGTTCCTGTTGTGCGCCAGACAGCGCCTTGAGCACTTCCTGACTTGGCCCGAAGGCTTGCAGACGGCCTTCATTGAGCACCAGCAACTTGTCGGCCTGGGCCAGTGCCGAGGAACGGTGGGTCACCAGAATCACGCTAGTGCCCTGGGCTTTCATCTGTGCGATAGCACTGGCTAATGCCGCCTCGCCGACGGTGTCGAGGTTCGAGTTGGGCTCATCGAGCACCACCAGGCTTGGCCCGCCATACAAGGCTCGGGCCAGGGCCACGCGTTGTTTCTGTCCGCCAGACAGACCGCCACCATCCTCGCCCAGCACGGTGTCGTAACCCTGCGGCAGACGCAGAATCATCTCGTGCACGCCGGCTTGCTGCGCAGCCTCGACCACCTTCTGCGGGTCCGCTTCGCGAAAGCGCGCGATGTTTTCGGCGACACTGCCACTGAACAGTTCGATGTCCTGTGGCAGATAGCCGATGTAGGGACCGAGGTCGTCGCGGTTCCAGCGATGGATATCCGCGCCGTCCAGTCGCACGGTGCCGGCCAGGGTCGGCCAGACGCCCACCAGCACCCGCGCCAGGGTCGACTTGCCGGAGCCGGATGCACCGAGCACTCCCAGCACTTCGCCGGCCCCGAGGTGGAAATTGACCATCTGCAAGGTCGCCGTGCGTTGCCCCGGAGGGCCGGCGCTGACCTGTTCGAAGGTCACCTGGCCCTTGGGCGCGGGCAACTCCATGGCGCCGTCACTCGGCGGGAATTCCTGCAGCAAGGCATCCAGCCGCCGATACGCCAGCTTCGCCCCGCTCCATTGTTTCCAGACGGCAATCAACTGATCGATCGGGCTCAGCACCCGGCCCATCAGGATGGAGCCTGCGATCATCATCCCGGCGGTCATGTCGCCCTTGATCACCAGCAATGCGCCGAGCCCCAGTACCAACGATTGCAGGCACAGGCGCAGGGTTTTGCTCAAGGAGCTGATGACCGCACCGGTATCGCTGGCCTGATTCTGCAAGCCGAGAAAGCGCGAATGCACCTGGAACCAGCGTTTGCGCAGCGCGCCGAGCATGCCCATCGCCTGGATGGTCTCGGCGTTGTGCAGGTGACTGGTGGCCAGTTGCGTGGAACGTTGCGAGTAACCGCCAGCTTCACCCAAAGGCTTTTTGGTCATCGCCTCGTTGAGGAACGCCAAACCGATCAACAGCACCGCACCGACAGTCGCGAACACCCCAAGCCAGACGTTGAACAGATAGATCACGAACAGGTAGACCGGAAACCACGGTGCATCGAAGAACGCAAACAACGCAGGTCCCGTGACGAACTGGCGAATGTGGGTCAGGTCGCCCAACGACTGGCCGGCGTTACCTTCGCCCTTGAACAGGTTGCGCTCGAACGCGGCCTGATAAACCCGCAGATTGAAACGTCGCTCCAGTTGGCTGCCGATGCGAATCACGATGAAGCTACGCACAGTCTCCAGCAAACCGATAAACGCAAAGAAGCCCACCACCATCAGCGACAGCATCGCCAGAGTGGTTTCATTCTGCGACGAGAGTACCCGGTCATAGACCTGGAGCATGTAAATCGACGGCACTAACATCAGTACGTTAATCAGTGCGGTGAAACAGCCAACACTGAGCAGAATACTTTTATAGTCGCCCAGCGCCTTCAATAGCGGTGCAGTGGGAGTGGTCTTCGCCATTCTCATTGATCTTCCCTGAGCTGATAGCCCGTGCGGTAGTTCGACACGGTTCCAATAAACCGCCCCAACTCCGGTCGGGGCATGCTTTTAATAATGCAACTGACAGGCGAACGAACTCTATTTCATGACGAGATAGAGTTCAGGTTATTTACCTGTCAGCGAAAAAACTGTGGATGAATCCCTATATCCATTGCTGGAAAAGATTCGGCTTAGCGTTGTGCTCTTAGTCAGGAGCGCGTTGCAGAACAATCTGCGGATCGGAGTGTTTGGTACTTTGGTAGAGCCCTTCCTGCTGTCGGCCAAGATGAATAATTCTGGAACCTTCTTTACCGGTCAGCGATATACCGTCGGGTTCCGGGAACCAACCGATGGGTGTTTCACTCAGCCAGCCGGCGAGGCATTCAATATCGCCAGCCAATGTTTGATTCTGCTCAAGTTTCAGTGCACAGATGTTCTGTGGTGCAGACTTCAGGTAAATCTGCCACTGCCCGGCCAGTTCCGACGGGTCCGCTAATCTCAGGCTGCTTGCCATGGCTACATCTCCAGAAAACATTATCAGCGTGGCGATCAGCCAAGCCATTGCCCTGTAAGTAAAGGCGTTATGGGTCATAAGGTGTTTCGTTCCAGGTTGTAGCCTTTGCAGCCTCGCCTACCGCAGCGTTGCTGGCAAGGACAAAGGGCAGCGCATCGGCGCCACCCTCCGCTTTCCTTCACATCGTTTGCCCGCGAGTTCAACAGCGCGGACAAGCTACGCCTTTACGCCGCAATATCCGAGACCGCTGCCTGGCCAACGATGTTGACGAGGAAGTCAGCAAAGCCATGCCCGGAGAAGTCTACCGCCAGGGTGCTGTTGCCACCCGAGTTGGTCAGTACCGCATCGCCTGCCGCACCCGAGAAGGCATTCCCGAAGTGCAGGCCTGCGCCTTTGGTAATGGCTGTCAGGTCGATTTTGTCCAGACCACTGGTGAAGTCCATGATCTGATCGGCCGCACCTGGCTTGGAGTCCGAGCTTGCGGCATACACGAAGGTATCCGAGCCCGAACCACCCCAGAGTTTGTCCGCGCCACCGGCACCGTAGATGATGTCGTTGCCGGCACCGCCCTTGAGCACGTTGTTCGCGCTGTTACCAATCAGCAAGTCATTACCCGAGCCGCCAATGGCATTCTCGATGGTCACGCCCTTGGCAATGGAAACGTTGCCTACCAGGCCGCCAACGTCGGAGAACGAAGCCTCATTGAGGTTGATTTTCTGGTTTTGGGTGAAGCCAGAGAAGTCCAGGGTATCGTTACCGCCACCGTCCCACACCGAGAACACAAGCTTGTCCGACGAAGACGTCGCACTGAGGTAATCACGACCGGTGTTGGAGTTGAAACCGTAAGTGGTGTCATCGGCACGGGTACTGTAGTTGGCGCCATAGAGTTTCTGCACCGCAGCAATATCATCCATCAACGGACCAGACGAATAAGCCTCGACACCGCCCTTGCTGAAGTTCTGGTTGGTGTTGCTTTCACTCCAGTAACTCATGAGGCTGTAGCCGCGAGTGTCCTGGCCATAGGACGCGTCGTTGTAGGTCGGATTGCCGGTCCCGGCGTTGTAGTCGCCAGGGTGAGACAGACCGAGGGTATGCCCGATTTCGTGAGTCAGGGTCTGACGACCGTAGTTGTTCACGCCCGGGGTCTTGTTGACGTTGTAGCCACTGCCGGTCAGGTACCACGACTGGCCGTCATAGCCAGGTTCGCTGCCAGGCAGGAAAGCAAACGCGGCTGCACCTTCCTGGCCGCCGCTGTAGTTGCCGAAGGTCATGTGACCGTCGCCGCCCTTGGCTGCTTCCGTGAAGGTAACATTGGCCACATCGCTCCAGGATTGCATGGCGAGCACGGCCTGAGCCTTCTGCAAGGCACTGAACTGGCTGAAGCCAGTAACGCCCAGACCGCTGAAGTTCGACGTCTGGCCCGTCAGAAACGTGTAGGTCAGTTCGATCTTGCCGTTGCCGTTGAGATCGTGCCAGGAGTAACCGTCACGCAGCAGTTGATCCGCAGCCTGGTCTACCGAAAAGGAGGGTTTGCCATTGACCGTGAGATTGCCGCCACGGTCATACTGATGGCTAAAACTATCGATCTGCGACCAGGCGCTACTTGTGGCGGCCAGTGAGTCAATAGCGTTCACTTTTACTTTCGACATAAACACACTTCCTTGTTTAGCAATGGAACAGTTTTTGTCAGACAGCGACAATCTCTGGCGAGATCGTCCTATCACTCGCCCAATGAAGGCGAAAGAAAACTGACACAATTTGAAATCAGACGTCCACTACTTTTTTGACGTCAAATTGAACTGCTCCACAAAACTCCCGAAAACAATGACTGGCGGGGTCGAAATAATCTTTGTAGTTCAATCTCCACAGTGGATTGTCGGACAACGCTCTATTTAAATATTAAATAACAGTACAGTTGTATTTGATTACTGCGTTGCAGTTTTATATAGCCTTACGCCATCCAGTTGCACTCAACGCGTGCAGTAAATATTCGGATTTAAGTGCATCCACCTGACGACCGTCGTCGCTGCGCATATCCTCGCCCGCCAACAGCGCATTGATGATTGCCTCTTCCACCGCTTCGGCCGCGGCACTGAACAACGGCGAGATGTGATCGTTGTTGAGCATCTCCAGTGGCGTACTGAACGGCAGGTCCTTGCGCCCGTAGTCCGCCGGTGGCAGATCCTGATTACCGGTGGCGAAGGCCAGGAAAATATCACCGCTGGAATCCTCGGTACCGCCGCCGGTGCGGGCAATGCCGATCGACGCGCGTTGTGCCAGTCGCTGACATTGGTGCGGCAGCAACGGCGCATCGGTGGCCAGTATCACCACGATCGAACCCATGCCAGGAGTACCATGTTCGGCAAATGGCGAAGGGGTCTCCTGCAGCTGTCGGCCAACCGGGTAACCGTCGACTCGCAACTCGCGGCGCTTGCCATGATTGGCCTGCACCAACGCGCCAACGGTGTAGCCACCCTGCTCCGCAGGCAACTGGCGCGACGAGGTGCCGATGCCACCCTTGAACTCATGACAGATCATCCCGGTTCCGCCACCCACGGAGCCTTCGAGAACCGGCCCCGTTGTTGCGTTGTCGAAGGCTTCGCGGACATGGTGCGGGCCGACGTGCTGACCCCAGATATCGTTGAGGACGCCGTCGTAGGTTTCCATCACGGTCGGCATGCACCAGTAGACTGCCGGATCCGCCAGACTGTCGCGTTCCAGCGCTACCAGCGCATCACGAACAACACCGACGCTGTGGGTATTGGTAATCGCAATCGGCGTGGCCAGCAGACCCGCCTCGCGAATCCACTCCAGACCCGTGGCATCACCATTGCCGTTGAGCACATGACAACCGGCGAAACACGGTTGCAGTCGAGCATGGCCTGGACGAGGCTGAATCAGTGTCACGCCGGTCCTGACCTGCTTGCCGTTGACCGTATCTTTGAGGGTGCTGTGCCCGACCCGTACACCCGGTACATCGGTAATGGCATTCAACGGCCCCGGTGTTCCCAATCCCAGGCTGATGCCCAGCTCACGTGCGCGCATGATGTCTCCTTTGCGTATTGACTGCGCCGGTCTGAGCCGGCGAAAGAACGCCACTCTAGAGCGAGCGGACAGGAACGCCAATTACCCCGTTGGGGTATGCAAACTCCGATAACGCCGGCTACGCCAGCTGCTACAAAAACCACGGCGCACACAATTCTGTAGCAGTTGCCGAAGGCGGCGTTCGGCTGCGCAGCAGTCGTAAAACATGCGCTGCGGTACTTCAGGCTCACCGAGTCGTCCACATTGACGAGCGCTTCGCACTCGAACGCCGGCTGCGCCAGCTGCTACAAAAGCCACGGCGCACACACCCCCGTAGCAGTTGCTGAAGGCGACGTTCGGCTGCGCAGCAGTCGTAAAACCATACCCTGCGGTGCGTCAGATTCACCAAGCCGTCCACATTGACGAGCGCTTCGCACTCGAACGCCGGCTACGCCAGCTGCTACAAAAGCCACGGCGCATACATATCCGTAGCAGTTGCCGAAGGCGACGTTCGGCTGCGCAGCAGTCGTAAAACCATGCGCTGCGGTACTTCAGGCTCACCGAGTCGTCCACATTGACGAGCGCTTCGCACTCGAACGCCGGCTGCGCCAGCTGCTACAAAAGCCACGGC